>NZ_JBCNZM010000070.1:15503-24390 GCF_040227615.1 Bacteroides sp. RTP31139st1_H2_RTP31139_211217
GAACTCTACCTGGTCGTTGGCTTTGGATACAAGGTCATAACCGATGTCTACCGTGCCGTCTTCCGGTCTCGGCTGGATGTCGGGCTGGATTTGTTCGGGGTCGAAGTGTCCCATCTGCTGGATTTCACGCATGGAACGCATCAGGTCTTCACGGCTGAAGAGTTCGCCCGGACGGGTACGGAGTTCACGGCGTACTACGTTTTCATACAAACGGTCGTTACCGTTGATGCTGACTTTATTGATGGTAGCCTGGCGACCTTCGTAGATACGCATTTCCAGGTCGATGGAGTCGCCCACGATGTTTACTTCCACCGGTTCGAGGCTGTAGAACAGATAACCGTTGTTGTAGTAAAGGTTACCGATGGCATCGTCATCGGTCATTGTACGCTCTTCAAGTAACTTTTGGTTGTAGACATCACCCTTCTTCATCTGGAGGAGGAAGTTCAGTTGTTCGGAAGGATACAGTGTGTTACCTACCCAGGTTACATTGCGGAGATAGTATTTCTGTCCTTCCTCAATCTGCATGAAGATGTCTACCGTGCGGTCATCGTAGGGCTTGATACTGTCTGTCACGATGATGGCGTCACGATAACCCAGTTCGTTGTATTTGTCGATAATCAGCTGTTTGTCCGCTTCGTAGTTGTCCTCAATGAATTTCTTGGTGCGGAACAGATTGAGCAGCTTGCCCTTTTCGTTTGTTTTCTTCATCACACGCTTCAGCTTCTTGGTCGTGAGGGCCTCGTTGCCTACAATGGTGATTTGATGTACTTTCACTTTCTCCTTCTTGTCGATGTCGATGTTGACAATCACTTCATTCTTCTTTTCCGGATCATCACGTTGGGTGATGATTACATCTGCATTCTTGAAGCCCTTGTCGTCAAAATAGCGCTTTATCAAGGTCTTGGCACGGTCTACCAGGTTAGGTGTAATCTGACCGCCCTTTATCATGCCGATTCTGCTTTCCAGGTCTTCACGCTCTGACTTCTTCACACCGTTGTAGCGTATGTCGGAAACACGCGGACGCATGGTCAGATGAATGGTCAGCCAAATTTGGTCGCCTTCAATCTTGTCTGCTGTAATTTCCACGTCAGAGAACAGACCGTGGCGCCAGTAGCGCTTACAAGCTTGTGTAATCTCGTCACCCGGCACGGTGATAGTCTGCCCTTTGGATAGTCCGGACAATCCGACAATTACATAATCCTCATAGTTCTGGGCTCCTTCGACCTTAATGTCGGCTATTTCATACTTCTTGGGTGTTCCCGAATAGAGTATAACCGGCTTTTCGGTTTCATCGGTGTTGTTTACGTCCTGTGCTGCTGTTGTCAGTGCGCAGCCGAAAAGGCAGACAAACGTTACGAGTATGGAGAAAATACGATAGTGCATCTTTTTATTTACTATTTTACAATTTACTATTTACTATTTGTGTGTCCGGTGATTAATTGATTTGCTCGCTGGTCTTGCCGAACCTGCGTTCGCGTTTCTGATAGTCACATATGGCTTTGCGTAGTTCTTCTTCACGGAAGTCGGGCCAATAGGTATCACAGAAATAAAGTTCCGAATAGGCGCATTGCCAGAGCATGTAGTTACTGAGGCGGAGCTCTCCTCCGGTACGTATCAGCAGGTCGGGGTCGGGCATGAAGTGGGTTGTCAGATGACGGGATATGAGCTCACTGTCGATTTGTTCGGGTTTCAGCTCACCTTTCTGTACCAGGTCGGCTATTTGCCGGGCAGCTTCCGTTATTTCCCAGCGGGAAGAGTAGCTCAATGCCAGTACCAGGCACATTCCCGTGTTGTGGGAGGTGTGTGCCACGCAAGTGTTGAGCCGTTGCTGTACGTTGGCAGGCAGTTTTTCAATATCTCCTATTACCCGGAAACTGATATTGTTCTTCATGAACGTCTCTTCCTCTATGGAGTCGAAGAGCAATCCCATCAAGGCGGCTACCTCGTCCGACGGACGATTCCAGTTCTCGGTAGAGAACGTATATAAAGTAAGGTATCTGACTCCTAATTTAGCGGCTTCCTCTGCAATGACGTGCACAGTCTCTGCGCCGGCCTGATGTCCATAGCTGCGTTCGTGTCCACGCTGCTTGGCCCACCGTCCGTTACCGTCCATGATAATCGCCACGTGCTGGGGTATCCGGTTTAGATCGATTTCTTCCTTATATGACATCATTATTATTGTATTTCGAAGCCCAATCTGTTAAGACGTCCGCGCCATACCTCATTCTTGGTGCCGTTGCCGCCGAATATCACCCAAATGAAGTCCCGTTTGTCTGCCGGGTCCACAGTTTTGTCTTTCGTCGGTTCCACTATAATGGAGTACGCGCCTTTCCCTTTGAATTCCTGGGGTAGCAGGAATTTGGTTTCTGTCTTGCTCCACGCAATGCCTGTGATGGAGTTGTAGATGGCGTCAAGTTCTCCTCCAAAGCAATAGAACATGTCGCCATAGTACATAATGGCAGGGTTGACCATGCCGGGACAAGATGTGTCGTACACCGTGTTAGCCAGGCTTGCCCAGCCTTTGCCGTCCAATGAGAACCAGGGTATTGTCTCTTGTTCGTTGGCCAGCGGCATTCCTGCCAGAACCACCTTCTCTACACCATTGCCGGTGTTGGTCTGGGTGGTGGATATGTTTTCGGTAGGGAATCCTGCCGGGACTTCCTCAAGGGTAAGGTTGTCAGCCGTGTTTTCCGCTTCCCAATTCTTTCCGTCTTTACAGATGTTGAAATATTGCTTTCCGTTGATTTCCACAATACCCGAGAGCCGGTCGGAGAAACCATTGATGAGGACTATGACATTGTCTCCCAATGTAGTGACTTCTGTCCAGGCGCCGCCGTTGGTAGAGCTGAATACTCTTTTGCTTTCTGTAACCATATAAAGCGCATTGTTATACTCTACGGCAGATGTCAGCTTTACGTCTGAGGGGAGGTTGCTGACATTGACTTTACTCCAGTTGTATTTATCGGGCGCAGTCGATGTCTTGTAAGCAGTACTGTTGGAAGTGTAGACAAATAGTTCGTCTCCCAGTACAACCGCTTTTTGCTGACCTAAATTGATGGTATTGGAGAATATATTCCCCCTTTTCTGCATGTCTGTCCATACGAGTGAGTCCGGGTCTTGCAGGTGTACATTAACTTTCAATTTATATTCGCGGACTGTAACACCGTCGGCGGCATGTGCTTTGAACAGCATGCCGGCATCGTTATTCATGGCGGGTCTCAAATCCACGGAGTCCGACATGACGAATACCGTGTCGGTAGGCGAGCCTGAAGTTATCCAACCGGTAACGGTCATAGTATCAATCAGAATACGGTCAATGATGGTATCTGAACCTACGGGCAATGAATCTCTGTTATAGATGAGTCTATTGAGCTGGTCAATTGTAAATTTGTAATGTTTGCCATGTATGGTATCGATACCAAAAGCATGTATAGTAGCATCGGAGCTGAATTCATAATTGTCGTCAGAGTCAAGGCATGAACTTAGAGCAAATGACACAATAAGAAAACTCACAATTACTGATAGAAACTTTATTCTCATTTTGAAAGTTAGTGTTTATTTACAAGTTGCAAAAATAGGAACATTTTTTTCTATAAACAGCTTTACGGGGAAGTTTTATATAAAATTATAGATAATATCCCCCTTTTTCTCGATAAAAAAGCCCTGAAATGAGGCTATTGACTGTTTCTTGAGGCCGTATAATGGCGAAAACTCCTGCCGAAAGAATACTCTGTTGCAAATGGATATCCGTCACTGATTTCGGGTGCTTTGACGCCGGAATGAAGAAGGTGCGGAGCTTCTTCCACAAAGATTTCGTCCCACAATCCGGCATCAATGAAGGATTGGAGCGTTTGGCTGCCACCCTCTACCAAAAGGGATTGTAATCCGCGTGTATACAGCATTTCCATGATTTCGGGGAGTATATTCTGCCGGTAGTCGCTGACTGGCAGATATTCTACATTCGGTAGCGGAGCGTGCGGGATTTCTGTAAAAACGAGGGTCGGCACGCTACCGTCAAATAGGTGAAGGCTGGGGGATAGCTTTTGTTGCCGGTCCAGCACGATACGTACCGGTGAACGACCATACCAATGGCGGACATTCAGGCCGGGATTGTCCAGTTCAGCCGTACGGGTACCTACTAATATGGCACTGTGCTCTGCCCGTTTCTTGTGTACCAGCATCGAAGTCAGCGGGCTGGAGAGGATAACCGGTTTACCGTCCGTGCGGGAGTAATCGATATATCTGTCAGAAGATTCCGCCCATTTTAGGGTGATGTAGGGGCGTCGCAAAGTATGGAAAGTGATGAACCTGCGGATGAGCTGCCGACATTCTGTTTCCAGCACTCCGACAATAACTTCACGTCCGGCATCCTTCAGTTTCTGTATGCCCCGGCCCGCAACCTTAGAAAAAGGGTCCCGGCACCCGATGACGATGCGTGGAATCTGCTTCTCGATGATGAGGTCTGCACAAGGAGGAGTTTTGCCATAGTGCGAACACGGTTCCAGGCTGACATAGATGGTGGAACGTTTCAGCAGGGACGTGTCTTTCACGGAACGGATGGCGTTGACCTCGGCGTGGGCTTCTCCACAGCGCACATGGTATCCCTCGCCTATGATTTTCCCGTCACATACTATTACCGCTCCCACCATCGGGTTGGGTGCTGTATTGCAAAGTCCGTTTTGTGCCAGTTGGATGCATCGCAGCATATATTTCTCTTCTTCTGAATTCATATCCTTGCTTGTCTTTTGGTTGAATAATCAAAATTAATGATTACTTTTGCAGCCCGAATAAAACCGGACTCCGAATGAATGTAACCGTTTCACATATCCGCAGTGCTTTGCAGGAGTGCTATCCTCCCCGGGAGGCAGCCAATCTTTCCCGTATTGTCTGCTGTGAAATGTTAGGTCAGAGTCATATTGACTATTACCTGGGCAAAGATATGATTTTATCTCCAAAGGATGAAAAGGAATTGGAAAGCATTCTTTCCCGTCTGTGCAATTTTGAGCCCATACAGTATGTGCAGGGTACTGCCCGTTTCCTGGGACGTACTTTTCGGGTGGCTCCGGGGGTGCTTATTCCCCGTCCCGAAACGGAAGAACTGGTGGAGAGGATGCTGGAGGAAGTCGCTCCGGCTTCCCGTATTCTCGACATTGGCACTGGAAGTGGGTGTATTGCCGTCACTTTGTCTAAAGAGTTGCCGGAAGCGGAAGTAGCTGCTTGGGACATGTCCGGAGAAGCTCTTGCCATAGCCGGCGACAATAACCGCCTTTTGCAGACCTCCGTACAATTTGTACAGCGTGATGTCCTGACGTATCAACCGGCTGAGGATGAGTACTTTGATGTAATCGTCAGTAATCCGCCTTATGTTACGGAAACAGAAAAGAAGGACATGGAGCCAAATGTCTTGAACTGGGAACCTTCGGGAGCTTTGTTTGTTCCGGACAGCGACCCGCTCCGTTTCTATCGGCGTATAGGTGAACTGGGACGGAGCATGCTGACGGTCGGCGGCCGACTCTATTTTGAAATCAACCGGGCATTTGGAGAGGCTGTCGCTTCGATGCTTCGCAAGCAAGGCTATACGAATGTCCGTATCCGAAAAGATATTTCCGGCAACGACCGGTACGTAATTGCAGAACGATGATAGAAATAACTGAAACTGAAGCTTTGAACAGAGTGGCGGCATATTGCTCCACTGCCGAGCATTGCCGGGCGGAGATTGCGGAGAAACTGCAACGCTGGGGCATTGCCTATGATGCCATAGACCGTATCATCAACCGTCTGGAACAAGAGAAGTACATTGATGAAGAGCGCTTCTGCCGTGCTTTCATCAACGACAAATACCGTTTTGCCAAATGGGGCAAGATGAAGATAGGGCAGGCGCTCCAGTTGAAAAAGATATCTTCATCTGTCTATTGGCCCTATTTGAACGAGATTGATGAGGAGGAATACCACGCCGTCTTGCAGAAACTGCTGGCGGCAAAGCGTAAAAGCGTCCGTGCCGAAAGTGAGTATGAGTTGAATGGCAAACTGGTGCGTTTTGCCTTGAGCAGGGGGTTCGAAATGAAGGATATATGTCGTTGCATAGAGGTTTCTGAGGAAAATGACTACTCCGAATGAAAATTATCGGCTTTCTCTTTTTTATTCTCATTCTGTTTCCGTATTTTTGTGCCATATTTATCATATATAGATTAGTTTTGCTATGAAAACTTTAGAAAGATTGTTTGCAGAGAAGTTGCTGAAGATAAAAGCGATTAAACTACAACCGGCTAACCCGTTCACTTGGGCATCCGGATGGAAGTCTCCGTTTTATTGTGATAACCGCAAAACCCTTTCTTATCCTTCTCTCCGTAATTTCGTAAAGATTGAAATTACGCGTCTGATTTTGGAACGTTTCGGACAGGTGGATGCCATTGCCGGTGTGGCAACGGGAGCTATCCCGCAAGGTGCCTTGGTGGCCGATGCATTGAACTTGCCGTTTGTATATGTACGCTCCACTCCGAAAGACCATGGACTGGAGAATTTGATTGAAGGTGAACTTCGTCCCGGTATGAAGGTGGTAGTCGTGGAAGATTTGATTTCTACGGGTGGAAGCAGTTTAAAGGCTGTAGAAGCTATCCGCCGTGACGGATGTGAGGTCATCGGTATGGTGGCTGCCTATACTTATGGTTTCCCGGTTGCCGAAAAGGCTTTCAAGGATGCCAAGGTGCCTTTGGTGACGCTGACCAATTACGAGGCTGTGATGGAAGTGGCACTGCGTACGGGCTATATCGAGGAAGAAGATGTGGAGACTCTGAATGAATGGCGTAAAGACCCTGCACATTGGGAATCTGGTAAATAAGAACTTATTTGTAAAAATGTTAATATGGATAAAAGAGCCATTCGGATAGATTCTGTCCGGATAGTTCTTTTTTCTTTTTGAATACGATTGATTATGACGAAATTTGAGAGTGGAGTGAAAGTTGTACCGGCTTCACAAGAAGCTGTTTATGAAAAGCTTTCCGACCTGAGCAATCTGGAGAAGGTGAAAGACCGTTTGCCTGAAGACAAAGTGAAGAACTTGAGTTTTGATGCGGAGAGCATGACGATAGAGGTGGCTCCCGTAGGAAAGATTACGTTGCAGATTGTGGAGAAGGAACCTTGCAAGTGTATCAAGTTTGCAACAACCACTTCACCGCTGCCCTTCAATCTGTGGATACAGATTGTACCCGTCACCGAAACCGAATGTAAAATGAAACTGACCATCGGCATGGATATAAATCCGTTTATGAAGACCATGGTGCAGAAACCCTTGCAGGAAGGATTGGAGAAGATGGCAGATATGTTGGCGATGATACAATATTAATCACTAACCATTAATCATTAGAAACAACGTGGCTCAGAAACTTTGGGAAAAATCCGTTCAGGTAAATAAGGATATCGAACGCTTCACGGTAGGCCGTGACCGTGAAATGGACCTTTATTTAGCAAAGCACGATGTGCTGGGTTCCATGGCGCACATCACGATGCTCGAAAGCATTGGCTTGTTGACGAAGGAAGAACTGCGGCAATTGCTGGCCGAATTGAAGGAAATCTATGCGATGGCCGAGCGTGGAGAATTTGTGATAGAAGAGGGAGTGGAAGACGTTCACTCACAAGTGGAACTTATGCTGACGCGCAACTTGGGTGATATAGGTAAGAAAATACACAGCGGACGTTCGCGCAACGACCAGGTGTTGCTCGATTTGAAGCTCTTTACCCGTGCAGAGATAAAGGAAGTGGCGGAGGCTGTGGAACAATTGTTCCATGTGCTGGTTATGCAGAGCGAACGCTACAAGGATGTACTGATGCCGGGTTATACACACTTGCAGATAGCCATGCCGTCTTCTTTCGGACTTTGGTTTGGGGCATACGCCGAGAGCCTGGTGGACGATATGATGTTCCTTCAGGCAGCTTTCAAGATGTGCAACCGCAATCCTTTGGGTTCTGCTGCGGGATACGGTTCCTCGTTCCCGCTGAACCGTACGATGACTACCCGTCTTTTGGGATTTGATTCCCTCAACTACAACGTAGTGTATGCCCAGATGGGGCGTGGCAAGATGGAGCGTAATGTAGCTTTCGCCCTTGCCAGTGTGGCCGGAACCATATCGAAATTGGCTTTTGACGCATGTATGTTCAACAGTCAGAACTTCGGTTTTGTGAAGCTGCCGGACGATTGCACTACCGGCTCCAGCATCATGCCTCACAAGAAGAACCCGGACGTCTTTGAACTGACGCGTGCCAAGTGCAACAAACTGCAATCCCTTCCCCAGCAGATTATGATGATAGCCAACAATCTTCCTTCCGGCTATTTCCGTGACTTGCAGATTATCAAAGAGGTCTTCCTGCCTGCTTTTCAGGAACTGAAAGACTGTCTGCAGATGACGACTTACATTATGAACGAAATCAAGGTGAACGAACATATTCTTGATGATGACAAGTATCTGCTTATTTTCAGTGTGGAGGAAGTCAACCGCTTGGCACGTGAAGGGATGCCTTTCCGCGATGCCTACAAGAAGGTGGGACTGGATATTGAAGCCGGAAACTTCTCGCACAGCAAAGAGGTACATCATACCCATGAAGGCAGTATCGGAAACCTTTGTAACGATGAAGTCTCTGCCCTGATGCAGAAAGTGGTAGATGGTTTCAATTTTGAGACCATGCAAGCTGCAGAGAAAGAGTTGCTGGGCAGGTAAAAGGTTCTGCGGGTTCAAGTCCCGCTGCGAGTACTGTACTTTTATAAAAAAAAATTTGGCAGAAACGGGAAAACTGTTTATCTTTGCACCCGTTCTCCAAATGCGGAAATAGCTCAGTTGGTAGAGCATAACCTTGCCAAGGTTAGGGTCGCGAGTTCGAGTCTCGTTTTCCGCTC
>NZ_JBCNZM010000071.1:0-16267 GCF_040227615.1 Bacteroides sp. RTP31139st1_H2_RTP31139_211217
ATATAGACCAGGCGGATTCGTTGGATTTTATCTACTCGCAAGTGAAGAATCTGCGTAAGAAATTGAAACAAGCTGAGGCTACCATAGAATTAAAGGCTGTCTATGGATTCGGCTACAAACTCTCCGAACTATGAAGCTGCTGAGCTACACCTACCGCAAACTTGCATTGCTGCTGTTTCTGTTGATGGCAGTGTGGGGTGTGCTGTTCTATTACGCAATCATTGACGAGGTGGTGGATGAGACGGACGATACGTTGGAGAATTACGGTGAGATATTGATGGAGAGTGCGCTTCACGACCCCTCGATACTCGAAACGGAAGGCTCGTTGATGTCTTTCTATAAGTTCACTCCTATATCCGAAGAGGAAGGGCGGCATTACAGACAAGTGTTCTATGATGCTACGGTTTATATCGAACTGGAGGATGAAGACGAACCGGTACGTGTCATGTGTACCGCTTTCCGTATGCCCGACGGGCAATATTATGAGTTGAAACTGATGATTTCCATTTTGGAGCGGGATGACATGGTGGAGGCTATGCTTTGGTATCTGGGAGCGCTGTTCCTGTTGTTTCTCATCTGTACTTCCATCGGCATCCAGTTGGTGCTGAAGGGAGTGTTCCGTCCGTTACATAGGTTGCTTGACTGGCTGCACTGCATTCAGCCCGGCAAGGAGGTGCCTCCATTGGACAACCCGACGAAGATACGGGAGTTCCGCCAGCTGAGCGATGCTGCATTGGATATGGGCAACCGCAGCTACAAGGCATACGAGGAGCAGAAGCAGTTCATCGAGAATGCCTCGCATGAGTTGCAGACACCGCTTGCCATCGTGAGGGGAAAAGTGGAACTGCTGGCTGAGAGTGAAGGGATGACGGAACAGCAAATGGAGCAGCTGGACGAGATATATGCCACGCTGGGGCGTGCCGTAAAACTGAACAAGTCCCTGCTGTTGCTTTCCCGTATAGAGAACGGGCAGTATACCGAGATGGAGGATGTCTCGGTGGATGAGATATTGGATGAACTCTTGCCCGACCTGATGGATATCTATGAACATAAGCAGGTGAGACTGATACGAAAACGGGAGGAGCAGCCTTTTATTATCCGTTGCAACCATTCGCTGGCGCAAATACTGGTTTCCAATCTGGTGAAGAATTCGTTGCTGCACAATAGGGAAGGGGGAGAGTTGCAGGTACTTACCACTCCAACTTCGCTGGTCATAAAGAATACGGGTGATGTTCCTTTGGATGGAGAGAAGTTGTTCCGGCGTTTCTATCATGGCATGGATGGCAAGAAGGACTCCACCGGACTGGGGCTTGCCATAGCGCGTTCCATTGCGTTGTCGTCTTCATTGAAGCTCACGTATGAATGGCAAGACGGTATGCATACCTTCCGTCTGGTTAAAGAAAGTGAAATTTACCGTTAACTGCGATTGTTCCCAAATCTTTCCTAATTCTCTACCGTTATTTGCAGTGTGAATAATATGAAATTTATTAGTAACATTAAAAAATAACGATTATGAAGAAAGTATTGTCTATTCTTGTGTTGGCTCTTGTAGCTGTTCAGTTTGCCTTTGCCGGTGATGTCATCACTCAGGATACCAAGCAGCTTCCGCTGACGGCACGCAATTTTATCAACCAGTATTTCTCGAAACCGCACATTTCACACATCAAGATTGAAAGTGAAATATTGCAGACTAAAAAATATGAAGTGCTGTTGACAGACCGTACGGAAATAGACTTCGACAAGAAAGGAAATTGGTTGGAAGTGGATTGCAAGAAGTCCGCTGTTCCCGAAGCATTGATTCCGGTTCCGGTAAAGGAGTATGTGAAGGCTAACTTCCCGAGAGAGATTATTACTAAAATCGAACGCGGACGTACCGGTGTGGAAATTGAATTGGGTAATGACTACTCTTTGAAGTTCAACAAAAAGGGAAAGTTCGTCAGCATGGACGATTGATTCTCCAGTAACTATTAACCTAAACTTTATAGAGAAATGATGAGAATAAAGATTCAAATGTTGGCGATGATGTTCATCGCCGCCTTGGCACTTGGTGCATGCAGTGATGATGACGACAAGGATGATGTCAAAGTGCCCGAAGCAATGTCACAAGCATTGAAGTCCAAATACCCTTCCGCAATCCATGTGGAATGGGAACAGAAAGGGGGCTATTTCGTTGCAGATTGTAAAGTGGATGGGCAGGAAAAGGATGTATGGTTCAATAATCAGGCGGAATGGCAACTGACGGAAACCGAATTGCTTTGGAATAATCTTCCGGGAACAGTACAGACCTCTTTCAGCGCCAGTGAGTATGCCGGTTGGAAGATAGAGGAGATTGTTCTTTTGGAGTATCCGGTAGTGCCTATGCAGTTTGTCATTGAAGTTGAAAAGGGAAATGCAGAGTATCAATTGTTCTATTCGGAAGAAGGCGGCTTGCTACAGACAAAAGATGTGAGCGGTAATAGGGATGATACGCATTGGCCGGTAAAACTTGATTAGGGATGAGGGGTTAGGGATTAAGGTTCAATATGATTGCACACCCCTAATCCTTCATCCTTAATCCGTAATCTCTAACTACATCGGCTTATAATCCTTCGCCAGTCCTCCTTCGCTGGTTTCTTTGTAGAGGGAGGGCAGGTCGTTTCCGGTTTCTTTCATGACTTCCACCACCTTGTCGAATGATACGCGGTGCATGCCATCGGTGAAGGAGGAGTAAAGGTTGGCATCCAGGGCACGTGCGGCGGCGTAGGCATTACGTTCGATGCACGGGATTTGTACCAACCCACAAACCGGGTCGCAGGTCATTCCCAAATGATGCTCCAATCCCATTTCAGCGGCATATTCTATTTGTGCCGGACTGCCTCCAAACAATTGGTTGGCTGCGGCTGATGCCATGGAACATGCTACGCCTACCTCTGCCTGGCATCCGGCTTCCGCTCCCGAAATGGAAGCGTTGGTCTTCACGATGTTTCCTATCAGTCCGGCTGTGGCAAGGGCACGGAGTATGCGTGTGTCGCTGAACTCCCGGCTTTTTTGCAGATGATAGAGCACTGCCGGTACAATGCCACACGAACCGCAGGTAGGTGCAGTGACAATGACCCCACCTGACGCATTTTCTTCACTTACTGCCAAGGCATAGGCAAATACCAGTCCGCGCGACTGGAGGGAAGCCTTGTAGCCACTGGCACGTATATAATAGGTAGAAGCCTTTCGGCGCAGATTCAGAGGGCCAGGCAAGACTCCTTCACTATCCAATCCCCGTTTTACGGCAGCCTGCATGGTTTTCCATACCTCCTGCAGGTAATCCCAAATGTCGCTTTCCTCGCATTCCTTGACGTACTCCCAGTAACTTTTTCCGGTACGTTCACACCATTGTAGTATTTCGGTCATACTGTTCATTTCGTATACATCCGGGGTGTTTACGGATGATGCTCCGTCATTCTCTTCTGCCAGGGCACCGCCGCCGACACTGAATACAGTCCATTGGTCGGTCTCCTTGCCTTCGCTGTCCAAAGAGACGAATTTCATGCCGTTGGGATGGAAGGGCAGGAATATTTTGGGTTCCCAGATTATTTCTACCGGTGCTGCGGGTTGCAATGTCTCGGTGATGGCAACATTGGTCATGTGTCCCTTGCCGGTAGCGGCGAGGCTTCCGTATAGGGTTACTTGGAATGCGGCTGCTTCGGGATGCCTTTCCAGGAATATCTGAGCTGCCTTGCGCGGTCCCATGGTGTGGCTGCTGGATGGACCGGTACCGATACGGTAGAGTTCTTTGATTGATTTCATATATTTCAGATTTATGATTTAGCTTTAACTATCAATTATCAACTGTCAATTATCCATTAACTCAAGTCCACAACGGTGATGCCTGCTCCGCCGAACTGTATATGTTCGTCGGCAAAGTGGCGCACTCCGGGAACAGTTTCCAGATATTGACGGATAAGCATGCGCAGGATGCCTGTTCCCGTTCCGTGAAGGATACGCACGCGTGACATGCCGACAAGGATGGCGTCATCAATGAAATAGGTAACGGCTTGCAAGGCTTCGTCGCCACGCATGCCACGGACATCAATGTCTTGCTTGAAATGTAGTTTCTTCTCATACATGCTGTCTTGGGTCTGGACGCTGATGAAAGTGCTTTTGGCGGACACGTCAGCTTGTTTGGGCTGCGCGTTGGTGCGTTCCAGCCTGTCCAGCTTGACGGTAGTCTTGATGCTGCCGAACGCGATAATCGCATTCTTGCCGTTCACTTCCATTACCTCGCCCACAGAGGTCTGTCCCTTTATTCTGACGTTGCAGCCGGGGACGATTGCCGCGAGGCGTTCCGCTTCTTTCCGCGCCTGCTGTTCTGCCAAAGCCTGGGCAGACGGTCCGTTCTCTTTTCCATCGCCTGCTTTCTTTTCCTTTTTCCGGTTCTGCTTTTCTTTCAGCTTTTCCATCTTGCGGGCAATTTTTTCTTCCAGTTCCTTGTTGGCAAGCGCTTCCATTGATTCGCGGAAGTCCGTCAACTCCTGGCGGGCCTGGCGTGTCTTTTCTTTTTCTGCCTGGGCTTCTTTGATGGAGCGTATGGTGTTCTCGATGCGTGCATTGGCTTCCTGCATCAGTTGATCCACCTCTTCTTTCGCTTTGCGCAGAATATCCTTCCGGGATTTCTGCAAATCTTCGATTTCGGTCTGATAACGCTCGATGGTCTCTTCCATGTGCTTTTCACGCTGGCGTATTGTCTGGCGTTTGCCTTCCCAATAGCGTTTGTCGCGCACAATGTCCTGCAGGTACTTATCGGCGTTGATGTATTCGCTGCCCACAATTTCCGAGGCATCGGCGATGACATCTTCCGGCAGACCTATCTTGCGGGCAATCTCCACAGCGAACGAACAGCCCGGATTGCCTATCTGTAGTTGGAACAGTGCCTGCATCAGATGGCGGTCGTAGAGCATGGCGCCATTCACTACACCTTCGTGGTCTTCGGCAAAATGCTTCAGGTTCTGGTAGTGTGTGGTGATGACACCGAACGTCTGTTTCTGGTTGAAACGCTTCAATACGGCTTCGGCAATGGCACCTCCTATCTGGGGTTCTGTTCCGCCCCCGAATTCATCAATCAGGATGAGGCTCCGTTCGTTGCAGCTTTTCATCATGATTTTCATGTTCGTAAGGTGGGAGGAGTAGGTGCTCAAATCATCTTCAATGGACTGCTCGTCACCGATGTCGATGAATATACTGCTGAATATTCCGGCATGACTGCGTTCGTGCATCGGGATGAGTAGTCCGGATTGCAGCATGTATTGTAATAAGCCTACTGTCTTTAAGCAGACGGACTTGCCGCCTGCGTTCGGACCGGAGATGATGAGGATACGTTGCTTCTCATTCAGTTCGATGTCAAGCGGTACGACTTTTTTGCCATGTTTGGCGAGAGAAAGTTGCAAGAGTGGGTGTACCGCCATTGTCCAGTCCAGCAGTTGCTTGTTTTCGAGAGCCGGTTTCAGTCCGGATATTTGCTCGGCAAACAATGCTTTGGCACGTATGAAGTCTATTTCGGCAAGGAACTCGTATGATAGCAGTACGTCGGGGATGGAGGGACGCAACTGGTTGGAGAAGCCCGTCAGGATGCGGATAATTTCTCTGCGTTCGTCACCTTCAAGTTCTCGTATGCGATTGTTGGCTTCCACTACTTCGGCAGGCTCGATGAATACGGTTTTACCACTGGCCGACTCGTCGTGTACAATACCGCGTATTTTCCGTTTCAGTGCCGGTGCAACGGGAATGACCAGACGGCCGTCACGCATGGTGGGTGTTACGTCTTTGTCCACAACGCCCTCGGACTGGGCATTTCGTAGAATACTGTTCAGTGAGCGGGAGATGCTTCCCATAGTACTTGCCAGTTCCCGGCGGATGCGTGCCAACTCTGTAGAGGCATTGTCCTTGATTTTTCCGTAAGGAGAGAGGATGCCGTTTATTTTTGCTATGAGCTGTGGGAAAACGGTGATGTCTCCTGCCAGTCTTTTCAGACAAGGGTAGGGGGAAGTGCCCTCTTCCTCATCATCGTCGCTTTTCTGTAGGAAGCGTACAATATCACGTATGGTTTCTAGTGAACGGCGCAGGTCAAAGAGCTCTTGTTCATCTAGATACATGCCTTCCACGCGTATGCGTTTCAGTGACGGACGTACATCAAAAAAGTATTGTGCCGGGAAGTTGTCTTCTTCTTGGAGTATGCGTACAAATTCAGTGACTTGGTCCAAACGCTCCTCCACCTCTCCAAAGTGGTCGGAGAATGCCATGTCCATCACCCGTTCTTCGCCAAGTGTACTGAGGCATTTTTCTTTCAGCAATTGGCGTATTTGGTCGAAACCTATTTTCTGTTCAAAGTTCTGCGGATATATCATGGTGCAAAAGTACTATTAATTCATGAAAAAAGAGAAAGGAAGTTTGCAGAATTAAAAATGATTTGTACCTTTGCACCGCTTTAAAGAGGAAAGCACTTCCCGAAAAGGAAGTTTTAGGAGAGGTGGCAGAGTGGTCGATTGCGGCGGTCTTGAAAACCGTTGTGCTGCGAGGCACCCGGGGTTCGAATCCCTGTCTCTCCGCTGAACGTGCTGGACAGAAATGGTCAGCAAACGGACAAAAAGCTACAAATCAATGATTTGTGGCTTTTTTTATTGCCCGAAAGTCCTGCTTCCAAGACTTCAAAAGTACGGTAAAAGACAAAGTTTCGTTACTAAATCGTTACCTATTCCCTGCCGGACAAAAACGGTAACGATTTGTCCATAAATGACCTGATAATGACTTGATTAGTCCATAGTCTGCATAACTCGAAAACGAGAGGTAAAAATTAATTTTGCAACTAAAAAAAGTGAGTTATGAAATCGACATTCAAGGTTCTTTTTTATTTGAAGAAAGGTTCTGAAAAGAAAAACGGCGAGGTTATGATTATGGCACGCATCACCATAGACGGCAAACTTTGCCAGTTCAGTACGAAACAGAGCATCCAGCCCGACAACTGGAGCATTGCCGCAGGCAAAGCCAAAGGCAGGGATGCCGGAAGAATAAACGCCCTGCTGGACGACATACGTTCTTCCCTGAACACCATTTACCACGAAATGCAGCGGCGTGACAACTACGTGACTGCCGAGAAAGTGAAGAACGAGTTCTTGGGACACAGCGAGAGCCACGAAACAATCCTTTCATTGTTCCAAAAGCACAATGACGATGTGAAGCAGCTTGTGGGCATATCCAAGACGATAGCGACCTACCGCAAGTATGAAGTGACCCGCCGCCACCTCGCTGAATTTATCCAAAGCAAGTACAACGTATCGGACATATCCATAAAGGAGATAAGCCCAATGTTCATTACCGATTTTGAGTTGTATTTGCGTACCGCCTGCAAGTGCGGTTACAACACCACCGCCAAGTTCATGCAGTTCTTCAAGCGCATCATCATCATTGCCCGCAACAACGGCATACTGGTGGGTGACCCGTTCGCCAGCTACAAAATCAGGCTGGAAAAAGTGGATAGGGGCTACTTGACGGAGGACGAGATAAAAATCATCCTTAAAAAGAAAATGGTTTCCGAACGGCTGGAACACGTCAGGGACTTGTTCGTCTTTTCCTGTTTCTGCGGTTTGGCTTACAGCGATGTCGCCAACTTGCGGCAGGAGAATATCCAAAAGTCCTTTGACGGTAACCTTTGGATAATCACCAAGCGGCAAAAGACGAATACGGACGTGAATGTTCCCCTGCTGGATATTCCCAAGATGATTTTGAAGAAGTACAAGGGCAAGTTGCCGGACGGCAAGATACTTCCCGTAATCAGCAATCAGAAGCTAAACGCCTACTTGAAAGAGATTGCCGATATATGCGGTATTAAAAAGAACCTGACATTCCACCTTGCCCGGCACACGTTCGCCACGACCACCACGCTGTCAAAGGGCGTACCCATTGAAACGGTGTCCAAGATGCTGGGACACACAAACATAGAAACCACGCAAATTTACGCCCGCATCACCAACAGCAAGATAGGCAGCGATATGCAGGGGCTTGACAAGAAGTTTGTCGGCATCGAGAAGATTTACAAGGAAGTCGCCATGTAATCTTGATTATTGGGAACTGGTCACAATTTGTGACCAGTCCTTACTATTATTCCGACATTGCTAAATCTCCTAAAATATACGATTATGGATTTGCAGATTATCCAAAACAAGATTTTTGAGGTCAGAGGTTGCCGGGTGATGCTCGATTATCATTTGGCAGAACTCTACCAAGTGGAAACACGAGCCTTGAAGCAGGCGGTCAAGCGCAATATCGAGCGTTTTCCGGGTGATTTTATGTTTGTACTCACCCAAGAGGAAGCTAACTTGCTGTTATCCATAGGGGTATCACAAAATGTGATACCCCCTGATTACAACTTCGGCGTTGCTATGCCTATGGCTTTCACCGAGCAGGGCGTAGCCATGCTTTCTTCGGTTCTCCGCTCCAAAGTAGCCATAGAAGTAAACATTTCAATCATGCGGGCTTTTGTCCTCATGCGCCAAATGGCAATCGGTTACGAGGAACTGTCAAGGCGCATCGAGGAACTGGAGGTAAGCACCGATGCGCAGTTCAACGAACTGTACCAAGCCCTTACCCAGCTTCTAAGCCAGTCGAAACAACAGAAAGAACGCCGTCCGGTAGGTTTCGTTACCTATAACCGTGACAAAAACGAATAGGTAACGATTTCGGTAACGAAATTCCGCCTAACAAACTATATCCCAATAAAGTACATTCTTCCACCTTGCGGGCAGTCCACCGACTACCCGCATTTTTTATATCCTTTTCCAACTGGCACATTCCCCGAAACGCCAGCCGTGCGTGGCATGGCTGACTGTATTTCGTGAAAAGAGCCGTTGGAAACCCGCACAAGCGTATTGCAAGCAAGCTCACAACACCCTTGCCTTTCCCGCCCGCATGGAGTGTTCCCTAAAAGATGAAAGAGAACAGGCACTTTTCCCGGTTTCCCTATCTGTAAATCTTCCTCTTACGCAGTCCCCCAGCCGGGACAGTCGTTTTAATCATTTCAATAGGCAAAGGTAGTTACGTGTTCTTCACGATTTTGCAAGGTCGAGCCGTTCCGGTTTGGCGAAAAAATCTTCCCTGCCTTGCGAGGTATTTTTTGCCCAAAACCTTGCAAACTCTAAACACTACCCTTTTACGCCTATGTGAAACGAAAACGACCGACCCGACCGGAAGACGCATAAAAAAAAAGTCGGATTTACGGGAAACAGGAAAAAAGTTCAGTGAAACTTCAACTCCCTCACCTCTCAAATCCGCATAAAATTAAAAACTTAAAAAATTACAGCAATATGGAAGCAAAGGTATTATCGGAAGCAAAAGTTTATGTAGGCACTTATGCCAAGTACAACAACGGTTCATTGTCCGGCGCATGGCTCGACCTTTCGGACTATTCGGACAAGGAAGAATTTTATGAAGCCTGCCGGGAGCTGCACAAGGACGAGGAAGATGCGGAATACATGTTTCAGGACTGGGAGAACGTGCCGGAGGGCTTAATCGGCGAAAGCTGGATTTCTGAAAACTTCTTTGCCCTGCGTGATGCGGTGGAGGATTTGAGCGACACCGAGCAGGAAGCCTTTTTCGTGTGGTGCAACTATAAAAGCCATGATTTGGGCGAGGAAGATGCGGACGACCTTGTACGGGATTTCCGGGATGAATATCAAGGGGAATATGACGATGAAGAAGATTTCGCCTATGAAATTGTAGAGGAATGTTACGACCTGCCGGAGTTCGCAAAGACCTATTTCGATTACAAACAGTTTGCCCGTGACCTGTTCATGTGCGATTACTGGTTTGATGACGGCTTTGTGTTCCGTGCGGCATAACAACCAATCCGGGCGGGGTGTCAAAGCCCTGCCCGCTTAAAACAACCAAGTTTATAACCATAAAAAAATAAGACATCATGCAGTCACTTAACAAAAACGGGGTAAGCATCACCCAAACACCGGGAGAAGAAAAATACGTGAAATGTTGCTTAGGCGCATTCAGGGGACAGATTTATTTTCAATATGACTACCGGCACTTTGACGGCGAACTTTTCAGCACGGTAGCCAAAACGCTGGACGAGTGCCGCCGCAGGCGTGACGAATGGGTAGCGAAGAAGAACGGAGTAATAAACAAGTAAATTTCAGGGACATGAAAACGACAGAAGTAAACAAGGAGCTTATCGGCAGGCGTTGCGAGTGTATTTTTACGGGCTTAATGGTAACGGGCGTTATCGAGGACACAGAAGAAAACGAACACACCATAGAGGTAAAAGTCCGTTTCGACCACCCGCACCAGTGGGGCGATGATTTGTATAATGATGTGTGGGCGTGGGGGCGCAAAATAGACGAGTTCGGCACGCTGCACCATTTGCAACTGTTGGAGGACAAACCGGACTTTCAGATAATGACGGTAGTTTTCGGCGAGCCAATCAGCCGGATAGACCGCAGTGTTTTTGCAGATGTGGAAACGTGGGGCGTCTGTTCCCTGCAAGGCTGGGTAAACAGATATGAAAGTGTCCGGTTTGTAGCCATAGACGACCATACGGCAATCATCACGGGCGAATATAACATGGAGCAGGTAAAGGTGTGGTTAGAGAAATACACGTCCATAAAGAGCCTTAAAACCAGTTGATAGAGGACGGCGGCTGCTTGCCGCCGTTACTTTCTTCCGTGAGCCTGCCAGCGGGTGAAGAAAGTAACAAAGAAGCCTTTCGTTTTCCCTATCATGGAAACAGCCCGCCGATGCTTCCCGGCGGGCTGTCTGCCCGATATTTACGCTTTGCGTATCATTCCATACCCGGTTTCCCAAGAGGATGATAAAAACGGATGTCGCAACTATAAATCCTCATAGTGAATAAATTTTACCCCAAGTATGCACACGGTTTCTTCTTCCTCGATGTCATATTTCCATGTCCGTTTATTGACAAGCATTTCCGTTTCGCAATCGAACCATACCATTACGGGCGCATCATCTTCTTCGTCCGCCCATTTGAAAACCTGATTGGACGGCGTTTTCCATAATTCAGCACTGTCACGTTCGGAAATACAGTCCTTGTCCACAATGATGATGTCACCTACTGCCGGAACTGTATCTGTTTCCAACGTGGTTTCTATGTACCACGAGATGCCTTCTATATCCAATTCTATTTTTACCATGTCGTTTTATTATTAGGGGGTTATTGTTTCCGTTCCTTCTTCGCTGTTGTCATTATTAAATGATAGTGTAAGTTGCTGCATCTGCCCGAAGCTGTCGATGATATAAATGTCAATCGTCTGCTGGTCTGTCGATGCCGAGGTGTAGTAGAGCCGGAATGTTTCTTTCTCCAGCGGGTAAAAGTCATTGGGCAGGAACACCGTGCCGTTATCCATTTCCAGCTTCCCTTTGCCGTCCGGCTGGAAGTACCTTATCTGATAGGTAGTCGGCTGGTAGTAGCCGCCACGCACCAGTTGGCAACGTATTTCGGCGGTTTCCCCGACTTTCAGCCTTTTGGGTACTGGCAGCGTTTCAATGCTGAACGGGTACGCCTGCTGAATATCCAAGTTGTCATTACAGGCGGTGACAAGTACAAGGGCGGCCACGATGCAGCAGCCCATGATGATTTTATACATTACATTCTTCATATACATTATATATAGGGGTTATCAAAATAAAGTAGTCGTTTGCCTAATTCGGGCGGCAACTTCCCTGACGACCGGAACACTGACCGCATTTCCGAGCAAGGCATAACGGTGTATCTTCGCTATCTCTTTCCTCTCTCCGTCATATATCCCGTATCTGGTATAGTTGTCGGGAAAGCCTTGCAGCCTTTCGCATTCCACTTCCGTAAGCATACGTACTTGTGAAAGCTGGCTTGCTGTCAGCTTGCCGTTATAGGTTTCGCCTTTTTTCAGGCACAAGACATAATTCCCAATGTTGGGCTGCCTGCCGTAGTTCCTTGTTATAGTTCCGCTTGGACGAGCAGCGGGTTCATCACCCCCGACCTTACCATACATTCCACCCGGCGCCGGGAAAGGAAATATGTCTGCGGTACATTTCTTTGCAGCACGTCCGACAAGGTACATTCGCTCCCGATTTTGGGGTAGAAACCATGCCGTATTAAACAGTTGCCATTCAAGTCTATAACCGCCAATGTCGGCAAACGCTTTGACAATGCTCCAAAAATCCGGGCGATGTCTTGCGAAGAATATTCCCTTAACGTTCTCCCATATAAAAACGTCAGGTCTGAAACGCCTAACGGCTTCGACTGCATATCTGACAAGGTGGCTTTCTCCCCCTTGCAGTCCCTTTCCGTCCCCGATTGCGCTAAAATTTTGGCAAGGGCTTCCGAAAGTGACAATGTGTGGACGTTCGATGCCGACTTCCCCGATATTTGTAACTGTTCCGATGTGTTCCGCATAAGGAAAATTGTATTTGAAGTTAGCGATTGCGTGTTTGTCTATCTCTGAAAAATATACCTTGTCGAAAGTATATCCGGCGGCTTCCAGCCCCTTGCTGAAACCGCCAATGCCCGAAAATAATTCCAGCAGTACCATAGGCTAATTGATAATGAATTTCAGTCCCAAAGATACCTGCGTGTGGAACTTACCTATGTCCGAGCCGAACAACGCCCGTTCCCTTGCGTTCAACAGCAAAGCCACCCGGTCGGTCAGGTAGGTTTCCAGTTCCAGTGTCAGCGCACCGCCGTAAATGAAGCAGTCCTTATCCAGCAAGGTAGAGCCGTCCGGCAGCAGCTTTTCGCTTCGGTTGCTTGTTTCGTACCCGGCGAGAGCCGACAAGCCCAATGAAAGGAAAAAGGTCTTTCTCCTGTCCGATAGGAATTTCAGGTAATAGCCGCCCTCTGCGGTGAACTGTTCTACGGGTATCTGCATATCCTTGTAGTCATACTTCTTGTGCAGGTATTCCCCGCCAATCACCCAGCGGTTTGCGTTCTTGGTGTAAACGCTGTACGCCGCCCCGATGTGGTAGGCAAAATCCGTATTGGCGTTCCAATGCACCCCGTCCGTCATGCCCGCCGTGACCTGCAAGCCTTTCATGCCCGGCAGGTATCTTTGTGCGTGTGCCTGAAACGAGGTCAGGCACAGCGCAAAAAGCATCATTATAAAGATGTGTTTCTTCATTCCTATTTGATTTTGAGTTCGTCAATCACTTCCGCGTTCACGATGTCGGCGTTCTCCACCCGTATGGTCTGATGCCGCCCGCCGTTTTTCTCGTAGAGTTCCACCAACAGCAGTTTGTCGTCAGGAATGGTGAACTTCGGCAGGGCGTACACCGTGCGGACGGTGCTTTTCCCGGCAATCTCTACTACCTCGTTGTAACTGCGTACCGCATCCAGCACCGTTTCCTGAATAGCCGTGCGTTTGGGTACTTTCTTATCGACTATCTTAAACTTGATGAAATCGGTATCGAAAGGCACGTTGGAACTGTTCTTCGTCTGCGTGTGTACATAGAGCATCCCGTTATAGGTGTAAATCCCCTTGATTAAGAACTGTATGCCGAAACGCTTGCTACCCAAGTGGCGCACTTTCCGGTCATTGTTCTTGTAGATGCTCTGCATTATCAGCTTCACCAGTAGCGGGCTTTCATTGCCCAGTTCCCGGAAATAGATGTTCATGCGAGTATGCGAGAAATCGGACGTATCTTCATTTTCCAAGAAGTCTTTCATTTCGATATTGAGCATTTCCGGTTCACGGGCGTACTTGGCATTGAATGAAAAGAAACTGCCGTCCTCGCAGATAACGGAGAAGTTCGTTTCGCCCGGAAAGCCCTCTGTCGTGGCTTTCACCCGGATTACGTTCTCCGCACCGTCCGCCTTACCCGCTATGATGTGGTTGCTTCCCAAATCCACGTAGCGGACGGCGGCGGGGAAGATGATATGCACCGTCTTGGCAAAGGTCACTTCCACGCCGTAGGGCGTTACCATTTGTCGGTAAGGCAGTTTCCGGGTAATGCCCCGGTACAAGTCGTTGCCAGCCGCATACTTCACGGTGTCAGTAGTTTGTGCGTTTGCCGCACACACGCCCAGTAAGAGGGCGAGCAATACAAAAATCTGTTTCATTGTCAATTAAAATTTTAGTGGATGAATATTTGTTGAGTAATTATTGCTGTTTGGCGTAAAGCATCACCTTGTACCCGGCTTTCAGCTTCACTTTCACGGTTCGGAACTTCTTGGCGAGGTAGCCGGACGTTCCTTGCAGCAATCCCCTTGTCACGTCCATAGCCACCTGCTGCCCGGCACTTTGGGCAAAGGATATGCTTGTACCCAGCCCGCTTCCGATATTCGCCATAGCTTCGTTGAACGCTTCCTGCTCCATAGAGGACGGTACGGAAAGCCCCTTTTGCCCGTCCGTGTCGAACACGGCGAGTTCCACCGGGATGATGTTGCCAGCGTACTCAATCGAGGACACCAGTATGTCGAGCCGTTCGCCCTGCACCTTTGCCGTCCCCGCCACGAGGGTATTCTTCGGCACAACGATATTTCCCGCCTGCATGGGTTCGAGCAGCCGTAGTTTCACCGCCTGCCCGTCCACCAGCGTTTGGTCTTGGTGGATGCAGGCGGCTACCGTGTTCTTTCCCATAGCGTGCCTACCGCCGTGTTGAAGCCGTAGTTTCGTGGCTGGCTGTAAGCCCGGATGAAGTCGGCATCGCTCATGGGCTGCTGCAATCCCGAAACGGTCGTTTCCCGGATAGCCTGCACCGCCACCGCATCCGGCTTGCGTTCAATGCCGCCCGTTACCGGGACTTGTGCGACTTGTCCCTGCCCGCCGTTCATGTACCTTGCCGCCAGCTCGTAGGACTTTTCCAAGAGAGCCATTTGGTCGTCAGCCGTAGGCGTGGCGTTCTGCTGTTGTTTCAGTCGGTCGGTCAGTTCCGCCACCTGCCGTTTCAATTCCTCTTTTTCCTCGTCCACAGGGGGCGTTTCGTAGAACGTGCTTAACTGGCGGTTGATGTCCCGGTAAGCCGCCCGTGAAGAAGTACCGCCGCCCCTTTGTGGCTTCGGATCTTCTTCCGGCATCAGATTGATTTCCTCTTGTGGTTCTTCCGTATCATCGTCCAGCGTGAAACCGAAGTCCTGCAAGGATTGTATCTTGTCCTGCTGTTTGCGGCTTATCACCGCCTGCTCGTAAGCCTTTTGCTTGTCGGCTATAATCCCGTCCTCTGCGGGCAGGGGTATGTCGGCATTGAAGCCGCCCACGCTTTCCACATTCACGTCCTCTTTGCCGGAGGGTGCGAATATCAGGTACATGCACCCTGCAAAGGCAAGGAACATCAGCGGGAAGACTATCATTTTCCTGCGCTGCTGCACCTGCTGCGGGGTAAGTTCCCGTTTGGGCTTGTCTTCCTTTTTCGGCTTCCCGTCCGCCTGCGGTACGGTCGTGCCGTTCTCATTCTTCTGTACTTCTTCCATATTGCGGTCTGTTTAACGGGTTGATACTTTTGGTTGTGTCGTTGCCGTGCAACGGCAGTTGCCTGATGTGTTCTATTTGCAGCCTTTGCCCGTCCCGTTTCCCGATATTGTATATTGATGAAACGGTGATGTAGATAGACAAGCCGCCGAAAAAGAAGAACATCACGAGGATAACCGCCAGCCTTTTGCCCGGCGTAATCCGTCCGCACATCCGGCGCAGGCGGTCGTCCGCCCAGTCCCTCACCTTTTCGATGTGGTTTCGTTTTCTTTCCATAAGGCTATCTTTTAATGGTCTGCAAATCCTTGTTCTCGGTAATGGTGAACGCTTCGATGATGAAGCCGTGCGGGTTGTTGTCGCTCCGTGTGGCGTTAAGCAACCGGCACGAGGTCACAAGGCTTCGCACCGTCAGGCTGCTTTCCCGGACAATCAACTGGCGGGCATACGTGTTCACCTTGTAGGGGTACTGGTCGAAGTCGCACTTCACGCTGTCAATCTCCACCGTCTGCGTGACGTTTCCGGAAATCACCCGGTTGTAGTAGCCCTTTTCCGCCAAGTCCTTGTAATAGTTGAAAGCGGTCTTGTCGGCGAGAAACAACGAGCGTTTGATGTTGCTTTCGATAGCCCCCTTTTCGGGTGATAAGGTGAAGAAAAGTTCGTGGAAACGCCGCACGTGCGACTTCGCTTCCACGGGTCTGTTTTGTGCCATGTCCTGCGAGAGTGCCAGCATCAGGCTTTTGCCGTTGTCGAGGACGTATATCTTCTGCCGCTGCTTCTCGGCGAAGCTGTACGAGTTCCACACGGCAAAGCCCGTCACCAGTGCGCACAGGCAGATGAATACC
>NZ_JBCNZM010000071.1:16277-24349 GCF_040227615.1 Bacteroides sp. RTP31139st1_H2_RTP31139_211217
GTAGTTTCCCGGTTACTTTCCCGCTTGCCGCACCGACCGCAGCCCCGGCGATTGAACCGGCCCGTGCCACGTTGCGGTTATAGGCAGACGTACCGCCAGCCGACACTATCCAGCTTGCCACCGTTGGAATGGTGAAGTAGCCCACGATGCCGATAATCATAAAGATTATATACACGGTGCTGCTCCCGTCCGGGATGAAATTCGGGTCTGAAAGCTGCTCGATGTCTTTTTGGAGCATCAGGGTTTGTATGCGTGCCAGCACGCTGCTGAACAAGTCCGACACGGGCAGCCACAGGTAAATGGAGATATAGCGTGAAATCCACCGGGTCAGCGTGCTTTGGAAACCGTCATAGACGGAAATCGCAAACGCCAGCGGACCCAGTATGCTTAACACGATTAGGAAGAACGTGCGCAGCGTGTCTATAATCAGCCCCGCCGCCTGAAAGAGCATTTCCAATAACTCCCTGAACCAGTCCCGGACGGACTTCTTTATATTATAAGCCGTCCTGTCCATGTACATACCCGTCATAGTCACCATGTCGGAGGGTGACCAGCCCAGTTCTTCCAGTTGTCGGTCAAATTCCTCGTCCGATGCAAGGTAAGCCGTTTCGGGGCTTCGCATCAGGGCTTCATATTCCAGTCGGTCTTTCTGCGCCCGGTACTCGTTCATGTCGAAAGTCTGCGTTTCCATAAGCTGGTTGCACCCTTTTACCACTGGCGACAATACCGTGTTGATAGTCCCCAGCACGAAAGTTGGAAAAAACATGATGCACAGCCCCAACGCAAAGGGACGCAGGAGCGGGTACACGTCTATGGGTTCGGCACGTGCGAGCGACTGCCACACTTTGGCGGCTACATAGAACAAAGCTCCCAGCCCGGCTATCCCTTTGGCTACCCCTGTCATGTTACTGCACAAGGGCATCATTTCATCGTACAGCACCCGCAACACTTGGTGCAGGTTGTCAAAATCCACCGCTGCTAATAACATAGGCATACCATATTTATACGTTACCAGTAGCGTTCATCCGCCGAGCCGTAGAGAGCCAGCACCCGGTCGGTGTCGTTCTTTTTCTTCGCCCGCAGGTAGGACACGGATATGTTCTTTCGGGTGTAGTAGTTCACGAGGTTGCGGTAGTTGAGCAGGCTTTTATAGGCGTTGTTGATTACCGCCAGCCTTTCGGCATCCGTCAGCGACATGCCCGTCACGTTCACTACATTTTTCAAGTCCTGCAACACGTCCGCACTTTCGGAGAGCAGCTTGGCGTACCCGGCTGAAATGGCGGTGAGTTCATCCGGCGTGTAGTTCGGGTCTGCCAGCATGTTCTGATAGTTTCGCACGTAGATTTCGGATATTTCCGCCACCAGTTCAATGGACTTCTTCACCTTGATGCCGCCCTTGACAACATCGTGTACCGCTTTGAGCGCATCGTAATATTTTTTACCCTGCTGGAAAATCTTCTGCGCTTCCATGAAGCCGTCCAGCGTGTTCTTGGCAGTGGTGGAAGTCTGCACTATCTGCTTGGTGGTGTTGATGATACCCTGTGCCAAGTTGCCGGGGTCTGACACCACCCACTGTGCGGATGCCTTGCCGATGAAGCAAAGGCATACCGCCAAAAGGAGAATTGTTTTCTTCATGTTCCTAATTTTTAAGTTGTTGATGATTGGGGATTGCGTTTGCTTTCCGCAAGCCGCTTGATAGCCAGTTCAAGGTTGCCGCCCAGCTTGTCGGCGAGGGCGAACAGTTCCATTTTCTCGCTTTCCTCTGTCGTGAACGTGTAATATTCTTCCAATGAAACTTCGGTAGCGTACACCGCAGATTGTGTGCCGCCCAGCGAGAAGAAAACTTCCTTGTACTTCCGTCCGGGGTGGTTCGCCATGTTGATAGACAATATCTGCGAACGCTCCTTATCGGTCAGCCCCAGCAGGTTTTGTATGCTGTCGAACTTGTTGAGATATTTCCTTTGGTCTAACAATATTTTGCAGTCCGAGTTGTTGATGATACTCTCTTTCACGATAGGGGAAGAAATAATATCCTCAATCTCTTGTGTGACCACAATCGCTTCCCCGAAATACTTCCGGACTGTTTTGTAGAGGTAGCGAATATAATCCGCCATGTTCGCCGATGCAATCGCTTTCCACGCTTCCTCGATTAGTATTAACTTCCTTATTCCCTTTAACTTGCGCATCTTGTTTATAAAGGCTTCCATGATGATGATAGTCGTTACCGGGAATAAAATCTTGTGGTCTTTGATGTTATCCAACTCAAAGACAATGAAGCGTTTATGCAGCAAATCCAGTTCCTTGTCGGAGTTCAGCAGGTAGTCGTACTCACCGCCACGATAGTACGGTTCAAGCACGTTCAGGAAATTGTCAATGTCAAAATCCTTTTCCCTGACGTTTTTCTGTTCAAGCTGTCGGCGGTAATCATCCCTGACAAACTCGTAGAACGTGTTGAAGCAGGGCGTTACCGAACGGTCTTTGCCTATCAGTTCGATATAGGCACTCACGGCGTTTGACAACGCCACTTCTTCCGACCGTTTCGGGGCTTCATCATCCCGCTTCCACAGGGTGAGTATCAGGGTCTTGATGCTCTCTTTCTTCTCGATGTCAAATACCCCGTCCTCGACATAGAACGGGTTGAAGGCTATCGGGTTCTCGTTGGTGTAGGTGAAATAAATCCCGTCCTCTCCGTGTGTACGGTTGTGGATAAGCTGGGACAGCCCCAAGTAGCTGTTACCCGTATCGACCAGCAGCACGTGCGCCCCCTGCTCGTAATACTGGCGCACCATGTGGTTGGTGAAGAAAGACTTACCCGACCCGCTCGGCCCAAGTATGAACTTGTTGCGGTTGGTCGTGATGCCTTTCTTCATGGGCAGGTCTGAAATGTCGATGTGCAGCGGTCGCCCGCTTACCCTGTCCACCATTTTGATGCCGAACGGCGAAAGCGAACTCTTGTAGTTCGTTTCTTCCACGAACAGGCATAGAGCCTGCCCCAAGAACGTGTAGAAACTTTCCTCTGCCGGGAAGTCGGCTTCGTTGCCGGGTATGCCCGCCCAAAAGAGCGTGGGCGTATCGACCGTGTTGTGGCGTGGCTTGCACTCCATTAAGGCAAGCTGGCTTCCCACATCGTTGCGTATGCGTTTGAGTTCGTCCCTATCGTCACTCCATGCCATGACGTTGCAGTGGCAGCGTACCGAAATAAGCCCCTTGCTGTGCGCTTCGTTCAGGTACTCGTCTATCCATTCCTTGTTCACTTGGTTGGCACGGGAGTAACGGGAGAGCGATTGCATGTTCCGGGCGGTCTGCTCGAAGTTCTTCAGGTTTTCGGCGTGGTCGTCTATGAAGATGAACTGGTTATAGACGTGGTTACACGACAACAGTACGCCCACCGGGGCGGCAAAACTTAACCTGCAATCGCTTCTGTCTGTGGACAGCTTCTCAAATCGGCAGTCCGTCCCGACCTTTCCGGGCAAATCTTCCACGTCCGAAAGCGTGTGCAGGCACAGTATATCGTCCCCGACACGCATTTCTTCCGGGTACAGCCCGATGTCTTTCAGGCAGGTGGTATCTGTCTGCGAGAGCGAGAAGTATTTCTCTATGATGCCCGCCTTTCCGTCCTGCCCGGTGATTTCCGATGCCGCCAGCCGGGTAAGGGTGACAAAACCGCTGTCGTTCATAATCCTTTCAAACTGCCCGACCGCTTCGATGAACTTTGCCGCCGCTTCCTTGTCGGCTATCTCCTGCGGTACAATCCTGCCCCGGCATAGGGTGGAGAAGTCGCTCTGTCGGCGGCTTCTCTCCCTTGTCGTCTTTGTCAGGAACAGGTAGCAGTAATGGTTCAGGAACGGGCGTTCATTGAAGTGCCGTTCAAAGGATCGGCTTAAAAAACTAAGCTCGTCCCTTTCGGTGTCGGGCTGGTAGTTCTCCTTGATGAAGAAGTCCTGCTTGTGTACTATGGAGTAGTCGGGCAGCACCTTGACCGCCTTGTACCACGCCGAATGTATGGCTTCGTACTCGGCACTGGTGACGGTGAACAGTTCGGGCAGTTCCACCCTGAAAGCCACCGTCAGGTCTGCATCCTTTGATATGATGCAGCCGTTCTCCACCGCCAAAAGGGGAAATTTCCTTTCCAGCGTGGTAGCCTTTAACATATTCCTCATAGTCTTTCTTCCTTTCTTTTTTTGTAGGTGAATAATCGGGGTATCGCCTTTCGGCTGATAATGAAGCGTGGATGCCGTTTGCGTGCGGCGGCTTTCATCAGCCCGTGCGTGCCGTACCGTGCGTTGAGCCGGAACGTCTGCCACACGAGCAGCAGCGAAGCTGACACGATGAAACCGATACATATCCACTGGTTCACGCCTGCCATGAACAGGACGATGAACACCACGAAGACGGCGAGCAAGCCGCCGCACTAGATAAAGAGGTACTGGCTTTTCAGCCCCTTGAACTCCACCGGCTTTCCGATACCCCTGTTTACCGGATATTTTTCGGGCTTAGCCCTCAACAACTCGTCAGACATTGCCGCCTTTTTAGAGGAAGAACGAACGCAGGATAGTGGCGGCGACAATCAGGAAGATGCACGCCCCGAACCAACTGGCGGCGGTCTTTGAGGTGTCGGGGTCGCCGCTTGAAAACTTGTTATATACTTTTACCCCGCCAATCAAGCCGCAGACCGCCCCGATTGCGTACACCAGTTTTGTTCCGGGGTCAAAATACCCGGTGATTAGGTTCGTGGCTTCGGTGATGCCCGCCTGCCCGTTTCCTTGTGCGTAGGCACTTACCACGGCGGCAAGTATAGCCGCCGACAAGAAGATTTTCTTTCTCATTGTGATTTGTTTTTAATGCCGGGCGGCGGGTGGATAGTCCGCCTTTCCCGGCTGGTGAATAATTTGAAATTTTAGTGGTCGGGGATAGTCCCGTTTGTCTGTTTGGTTTTCAGGTTGCCAATCAACCGTAATCCCGTTGTTTCATGCTGTCAGGCTTATACATTATTATATTATAGGAAATCGTTCATGTCGAACGCTTCGTGTTCCTCGCTTGTATCGCCAGTTCCGGCAGGGACAGCAGCCGTAGCCAGTTCCGCTTCGTTGCGTCCCAGCAGTTCCGCCACCCTTGCCAGCCCGCCGTTGATGTTCTCCACCACCGCATCGTAGAGGTTCGTCCCCTCAATGCTTGCCAGTGTCCCGGTGGCTTGCCGTTTCTCCGCTTCGGTGGGGTTGTCGGCGTTCGCCGTGCGTACCGCTTCGCCCAGTTCGTCAAAGCTCACGCCCGTAGCCCGCCCGGTATCATCGTCACCGTCCATGTACCCGGCTATTTCCTCGTCCTCGTAGTCGGGTTCGTCATTCTCGTAACCGGGCGTTTCTTCCGCTTCGGCTGCTGCTTCCGGAATGTTTTCTTCCGGCTGTCCGTCAGCCTGCGGCGCAAAAATAGTATCATTTTCAGCCGCTTGCTGGAGGTGTCCCGATTTGTCCTGCGCTGTCCCGATTAGTCCGCCCTTGTATCGGCTTTCACCTATCAGCGTGTAGCCTGAAACCTCGTTTCGTGGGAGTGGCGCATCATCCGTTCTGCCCGGTGATGTCCGGCTGTCCGTGTAGCGATACCACAGCCATAGGGCGATATAGTACACCAAAAACCCGGTAAGTATGCAATAGATTACCATAGTCAGACAGGCTTTTGGAAGTGGCTTTCGTACAGGGTGTTTATCTCGTCTTGGTACTGCTCGAAGTGGCGCAGCAGAATGTTTTCCACGTAGCTGCTTACCGTCACCTTGCGCCCGCCTATCACCGTCACGATACGCATCAGCTTCTCGTGCGTGGTGCGGCTCACGTACAAGGGCTGTCGGTCTGCCAGTTCCACTTTCTGAAAGTAGGTTTCCCGGTAGTCGCCCGAACCGCCCTTGCGCCTGCGGGGTGTCGGTTTCTCTACTTGCACCGTTTCTGTTTGTGTTTCTTGCGGTACATCATTCGTCTTATTATTATCTTGTTTACTGGGGACACCTTGCGAGATAAGCTCTTTCATGAAATCCTCGTCTATCTTCGGCATCCCGCCGCTTTGCTTTGCCATATCATTGTAATTTGATGTAGTACGTTATTTCGGTTATCAGTTCTTCCAAGTTACTTCCCCTTACCAGCGGGCGGCTGGCGGGAAAGAGCGTGGAGCGGAACACCGCCTTTTTATCCGCCACCAGTTCCTTTTTGTAGCGTTTGGTATCGGGGATAAAGGTTTTCATCAGCGGCAGTTCCAGTTCCTTAATGGTCTTGTCGTAGGCGGTGTAAAGGTCTGTTTTCTCCCTACCGTCCACCATGTTCCAAAAGAGGTACAGCCCGGCAAGTCGGCAGGCTTCATTCCTCACCAATAGCTTTTGGATAGCCATTGCGAACGACAGGCTGCTTTCCAGTACCACTTTGTCGGCTGAAATCGGTGTGAAGATATAGTCCATGCCCGCAAGGGAGTTTATCACGCCCTCGCTGTTCACCGTGCCGGGCAGGTCGAAAAACACTATATCCGGCACGTGTCCGGCAGTGGCAACATATTCGTCAGCCGTGACTATCGCCTTTTCGGGCGAACTGCACAGCACCGGGTAGGCTTTCTTCCCCAGCCGGGTGAACTGTTCATACGCCATGCGCTTGTAATCTTCATCCGCCCCGACCTGCTCGGCATCCCGCTTTCGCATCCCGGCAATGGAGTGTTGCGGGTAGTCGCAATCGACCACCGCCACATCGTAGCCTTTGAGGTAGTAGAGGTAACTCGCCGCCAGCACGGTAAAGGTGGTTTTGCCGACCCCGCCCTTTTGGGTGGAAAAGGCGACATAAAGGGGCGTTTTCTCGTTTTCCATATTGCTTCCGTTCATTATTGGTTGATAGATTTATTTATTGCTTCCAATCATTCATTCTTTCCATGTTGCAATCTTGAAATATTGAAAGAATGTTTTATTTCAATCTTGTTTTCCTGCTTTCATTCTTTCTTGAAATATTGAAATCCTGCAATCACGTTTTATTGCAATCATGCTTTCAATCATTCTTTCCTGATTGGAATATTTCTTTCAATCTTGCTTTCAATCTTGAAATCCGATACAAAAAAAGGGAGAAAAAACGTCCCCTGAAAACCTTGTCCCGATTTGTCCTTTGTTGTCCCGATTTGTCCACCAACTGCCTATTTTACAGCATTATAAATCACCGTTACTTTGCAGCGGAGTAACGAACCGCAGGGGGCGCAGGTGTAAAACCGGGCTGGTGAATGGCAGGGCTTACCGCTTCACGCTAACCCCAATCCGTCCGTGACGGATTTCGATTTTCGTCAGAAAATAGCAAGGTGTGTTTTGTATGCTACAAAACCGTTTTCCGTGCCTGAAAACGCCTTGCCCCTTGCGGGGGTAAAAATCACTCCGAAGTCGTAATTTTTTAATTGAAAGAAGCATGGAAACAAGAAAACCTAACAAGGGCGGTCGCCCCGCCCTCGCAGACCCGGCGAAGCATCGCCATGTCCTTTACCTGAACGACCGGGAGAATGCCCGCTTCCTCTCGCAATGGGAGCAGTCGGGCGTTACGAGCAAGTCCCGTTTCATCGCCGCCCGGCTGTTCGGCGAGCCGTTCCGGGTGGTGAAAGTGGACAAATCGGCAGTAGAATATTGCGCCCGGCTGACCGAATTTTACGCCCAGTTCCGGGCGGTTGCAGTCAATTACAACCAAGTCGTAAAGGCGTTGCACAGCAACTTTTCGGAGAAAAAGGCACTGGCTTTTCTCTATAAACTGGAGAAAGCGACCACCGAACTGGCGATGTTGAACCGTCAGGTTATCGACCTGACAAACGAGTGCAGGGAACTATGGTTGCCAAAATAAGCACGGGCGGCAATATGTTCGGCGCACTGGCTTACAACCAAAACAAGGTGGACAGCGGGGAAGCAAAGGTGCTTTTCTCCAACCGGATGCTGTTGGGCGAGGACGGGAATTTCTCTATCGGCGAGTGTATGCGCAGCTTTGAAATGCAGATGCCCGTCCAGCTATCCACCAAGAAGCCGATACTTCATATTTCCATAAACCCGCACCCGGAAGACGTGCTGACCGACCAGCAGC
>NZ_JBCNZM010000072.1:0-23841 GCF_040227615.1 Bacteroides sp. RTP31139st1_H2_RTP31139_211217
CAGTACAACATTCCAAGAACCGTCTACTGATATCGGTTATAAAAAGAAAAAGCGTCTAGCTAAATCAGGAAAAGACATTACTCCAGAATGTAACGGCTTTTACATTATGAAGTAACGACGTTTACCATAGTATGTAAAGGCGTTTACCGTAGTATGTAAAGGTGTTTACCGTAGTACGTAAACGGAGTTTCTTAAGGCGGTAAGCATTTCAACCTCTACTTGCGCCTTCTTCTCCCTATTTATCCCTCCTTAAACTCCAGTATATCCCCCGGCTGGCAATCAAGTTCCTTACAGATTGCTTCCAGTGTAGAGAAACGGATGGCCTTAGCCTTTCCGGTTTTGAGAATAGAGAGATTGGCAGGCGTAATATCAATCTTCTCCGCCAGTTCGCCCAAAGATATCTTTCTTCGGGCCATCATTATGTCAAGGTTTACTATAATCATATAATTGTGTTCTATTTATCAATTATTCTTTTCCCACTCACACCTAAATAGTTAAGTCCTGTTCTTCCTTTATCTTCACCCCGGCGGCAAATATCTCGGTGAAAAGAATTATAATAACCAGGGATGTGAAATCCGTATCATGCGATGCAACCACTTCATAGCCCAGCAGAGCCACTTGCTTCACTGCTTCAAGATGATTCAGCCAATCGTGCAAAGTCATCAAGCCGTACAATGCAGCAAACGAATAAGTAAAGAAACGCAACCGGGCTACATTATCCGAAGTAAACACTTCCCGCTTTGAGATGGATACCAGCAAACGTATCAGGCAATAGATTCCTACAAAGAAAGGAATGATGGCAAACATGGCAAAGAAGTTCACTATGGAACTCCAGACAGTGGGGACAATCACAGTGCCTATTCTCTTTACCTGATAAGGTACTGACTTATCGGCAAAACGATTCGTCAAGGAATCGACTGCTGTCGTTTCCAAAGGTCTTACATCCACATATACCTTATCAAATAAACCGGAATACTCCGGCTGTGGAGTTCCCGAATGCACATTTACACTATTGTAACCCTCAAGAAAACTATTCTTCATATCCACCCAGCCCGCTATCATCGCATAGGTAAACTCTGCAACAATGACCAATATAGCCAGGATACCCAATATACTTATCTTTTTCATAATCCTCCCCCCACATTAAACCGTTAAATCCTGCTCTTCCTTTATCTTCACGCCGATGGCGAATATCTCGGTGAACAATGCCAACAGCATATAATTGAACCAAGCATACTTGAAAGAATAAGGCAACACCTCGTATCCCTCCAGCCGCACTTGAGAAGCCAAGTCATGATAGATGCCCCATTGCTGCAACTCGAATAAAAGACTCACCGAAATCAGCGCATAGACAAAGATGCGCATCCGACGCACATTCTTGTGCACAAACACCTCGCCTTTCGTGGCAGTAAGCACCAGCCGCGCCACACTATAGAACCCGTAAAGCGCAAACAGTCCCGCAGGAAACAGCAAGAACGATACCCACCGCCACTTCGTACTACGGAAACCTTGCACCGATACCTCACTTGTATTGCAATACATGGGCGTATCCTGTGCCGCACTAATCAAAGTATCAGCAGGCAGCGTATCATCTGCCCGCACCAAAAGTGACACAGAGGGTAAGGCATGAAAATCCTTCTGGTCGCCCGCCTCATTCCAGCCGTCCATAAATCCACTAAACATATCCGTTACAACACTACCAATAAACACTACCAAAGCCAGGAAGGCACATACTCTGATTTTATTCATATCTCTGTCCGTTCTTCTTATTATTAAATCGTCAAATCCTGCTCTTCCTTCATTTTCAATCCAATGGCAAACACTTCACCTACAATCAGCGAACAAAGCCCAAGTACCAGCGTGGTAGTGCTCACCAATTCTGAGAGGCTCAGCTCGTAACCATGCAGCGAGAATACGGTATCGATACCTATAAAATCAAGATATGATGACGCAAAGGTACAGCAGAAGCTGACAACCAGTGCCATTCCCAATCGACGCAGCCGACGTACATTCCGCCAGTTGAAGATGTCGGACTTGTTGATAGAGATTATCAAGCGGATAAACAATACTACCGCCCAAAGGGAAAAGCCCAAATGCAGATATATCAGCAAATACTTTGCCACCACTTTCCCGACAGAATCATGAGAATCTACGCTGACCATCAACGAAGAGTAGGCTGCAGGCACATAACTCCTGCTTTTCTCATTGTAGACGGAATCCCTGAAGAAATCAAACGACTCCATGGAAGAAGGTATCAGGTTGACAACCTTTAGGTTCATCAGTTCCTTGTAGGCAGCAATGTCACTCCCTTTCTTTCCCAGCTCCAGTCCGGTCTGCGCCCCCATCTTGGCTCCCAGAAAGATATAGTACCCCTGCTCCAATACCGAGTAACTCAGTACAAGCATTACCACCAGGCAGAGAATGTTCAATCTTCTTTTCATAATTCAGTTGTTGTATTAGTATCAGATATATTATATTTATTCAGTTGTTTCAAGGAGAGTAGAAGCAACAATATGAAAACCACTGCCCAAACCAGTACATACGGGTTACTCAGCAGATGTGTCACATCCTCCATTTCAGGATGTTTCAGGCTCAGATAGACAGACAAGCCGTTATTCATGATATGTATCAGAATACATGCCATAAGACTCCGTGTCTTATAATAAAGCCAGGCAAGCAAGAAACCGATGAGGCAAGCACCTATTATCTGAACCGGATTCAGATGAAAGATACCAAATATCAACCCGGAAAACAAGATAGCCTTTGCCGGGCTATATCTGCGAAGCAGCTCCTTGGTAATGGCACCACGGAAAAGCAGTTCTTCCAGTACGGGTCCCAAAACAGAAATACAGAGAATACCCAGCCAACCGGATTGCAGTATATCAAATGTCTGGTCCAACAAATTGGGCAAAAAAGTAAGTTCGGACATCAGAAGACCTATTATACATATGGAAGTCATTCCGGCAAGCAGGCTCCATGCCAGATAAGGGACTGACACCGGAGAATACAGATGCTTGTCTCCCGTCAGGTAGTTCTTGCGCCACAAGTACAGTCCCATGAAAACAAAGCCCAGCAGCATGGTAGGCGCCACAGCAATCTGACCAGCCTTGTCCATGTCGAAAGTTCCATAAGCGAAATACGTATACAGCAGACAGAAAGGTCCTGCAAACAGTGCTCCTACAATCTGCATCAAAAAGTAAATCAATACTAGTTTTATTGCCGTTTTCATTGTTCTATTCGTCTAAAAGTTCGCAAAGATACACATTTTCTCTGTCAATCCGTCAAGCTGTGGCAACAAGTCCCATCAGCAGCACCATCACTGTAGAAAGTGACAATACCAATAGTGTAATACTCATGAATGCTCTTCTCATAACCTAAACCCCTCCCTCATTTCTATATTGTTCTTCATTTATTTTACTGCCAGGAGCAATACGTCTTCCTCCGCAGTGGCATGTTCCACCAACAGATTCCAGTCGTTGTCCTTCTTACTCCATTTGTAACTCAAGTAGTTGATGTCATCTCCCGCCTGCAGATAAACAGCTTTTTCCTTCACATCGGAGTAGGCATTCGTCTTGTTGTCCCACAAGGCATATTCCACATCCGTACCGGCTTCCGTATAATTGTAGTTCAAGCAATAGAAGCGTTCAAACGCCTGCTCAATCTCGTTCCATCTCAACGCCTCCTTCTGTATCGTACGCCCTTGGGCATCATAGGTGAAATTGTATTTCAAATGGTTCTGCAGAAACTTACCGTTCTCTACTTTATATACAATTTGGGACTCCACCTGATTTCCGTTCATCACTTCATTATAGGCAAAGTTTTCCTGGATATTACCACCAAAAGCATTTATCACTACTGTCACTACAAAAATTGTTGTCATTACTAAAGTTTTCATACCGTTATTGTTTTATTAGTTCTTTATTTTGTTTTTCGATAATCATTTATCGTTTTTCGATATGCAAATAAAAGGCCTTTTTTTGATATGACAAAGAAAAACAGAAAATATTTATCGAAAAACAATAAAAAAAACGCGTTTTACGATAAATATACAGAAAACAAACACTTCAAACGGGAAAATACATAGAACTGCAAGGGGATAAATGACCTCGCCTTATGTTTATAAAGAAAGAATGGATTTAATCTCCACCTCGTCACGGTGAAGCTGGGCAATAAGTTCTTCTATACTGTCGAATTTCAGTTCAGGACGGGTGCGGCGCACAAAGGAAAGACGCATCGGCTGCTGATAAATATCAGCATCAAACCGGAATATATGGACCTCAATACTGCGATCGGGTCCGTTCTCCAACGTAGGCCGGTAGCCAATGCTTAGCATACCGCCGTACTCCTTGCCTTCAACACAGACACGGACGGCATACACACCATCGCAGGGAATCAGCTTGTCAGGATCGGAAACACGGAGATTAGCCGTAGGGAAACCTATCTTACGCCCCACCTGATAGCCACCGACAACCGTACCGTCCAAAAAGAAATCATATCCCAGATACTCGGCAGCTTCCGAAACGTTTCCCTCCAGCAACAGACCGCGAATAGCCGAGGAGCTGACAGTAACCTCCGTTACCGATGTCTCCTTACTATAAGAATACGCGCGCGCAAGAAGCACCTCCATACCCAATTCGCGACCATAGTGCACATAGTCTTCAAAACCCTCGCTGCGGTTATGCCCGAAACGATGGTCGTACCCCACTACCAAAGCTTGTATCTGATAGCGATCCTTCAGTATGGACATGAATTCCCGTGCCGAAAGCCGGGCTATTTCAGGAGTAAAATCAAGCATCATGCAATAATCCACCCCAGTCTTGGCAAGCAGGGAAACTTTCTCATCACAAGTGGTCAATAACTTCGGATGATAATCGGCCTGCATCACTTTACGCGGATGTACCGGAAAAGTCACGACCGACGAAGCAAGCCCACGCCCGGCAGCTACCGCACACACTTGCTCTATCAGGTAGCGGTGTCCCCGATGTACTCCGTCAAAGAAACCGATAGTGGCTACACTTGGACGGGAACCAATGTCCGATGTTTCACAAAACAACTGCATGTCTCCAATCCTCGTGGGCCTTTGGCGTATAGGTAGAAATACCCAACGCCTCCGCTGTCCGGCAATTGGCCTCAGAATCGTCAATGAAAAGAGTCTCGTTGGGAAGAATACCGGTCTCATCCAGTACTTTCTGAAATATATCGGCATCCGGTTTTGCCATCTTCATCTCATAAGAGAGATAGATATGCTCAAAAAAGTCCTCCGCACGGAAAGCCTTGTAGCGAAACGCGTGCAGACACGACCATTGCCAATGGATTTCATTGGTGTTGCTCAGCAGATAGACCACATATTTTTTGCGCAGTTCCAACAGTAAATCCAATTTAAAAGTAGGAATACTCACTAGGAAACTGTTCCAGGCGTCATCTATCTGGGCATCAGTCACCGGTTTCCCTATCTTTCCACGAATCACTTCCCGGAACTCCGCACTGGTAATCAACCCTTTTTCATATTTCTGGAAGAAATCCTGCTGGTGATAGAGGTCCAACATGACTTCCACGTCCGGCAATCCCAGCTTTCTGAAATTCTCTAAACAGCGCTGGCGGTCCAAATCAATCAGAACTCCGCCAAAATCAATAATAAGGTTCTTGATTCCTCTTCTTTTCATCACTATTTCTGTGTTAAACGTCGGATAAGGCGAACCAGTTCACCTATCCACAAAACAAACGAAGTAGAAACGACAATCGTCATCCAAGTCATAAAATCGAGCGGCACTGTGCGGAATACAGCTCCACCAAACTGTACAATCAGTATCTGTCCGCCCAAAATGGCAAGTATAATCAGCTCCATGCCATAAGATTTAGAAATGCCCTTGAACGCCGAGTCCGAAGTGCCGAACACACGTGCATTGAACAAGTTCCAGAACTGAAGCATAACAAAGAACGTGAAGAACACAGTCAACCGATAGGTAGTCATCCCCCCCTCTTCACTGTTAAACCAGAAGAGCATTCCCATAAGTAACACCAGGAAGGCAGACCCCATTCCCAGAATGTAATACCTCATGGACTTGGTTATAATGAAATCCGTACTCTTACGCGGTTTTTCCTTCATCACGCTCTCACTGGGTGGAATGGACGCCAGGGCCAGGGCCGCAAACGTATCCATAATCAGGTTCACCCACAACATCTGCGTGACGGTCAAAGGAAGCGTCGTACCCACCAGTGAACCCAGGAGAACGATAAACAAAGCCACAAAATTGATAGTCAGTTGAAAAACAATGAAACGCTGTATATTCTTATATAGAGAACGTCCCCACATCACGGCCGTACCTATACTGTTGAAGGAGTCATCCAGCAGCGTGATGTCGCTGGCCTCCTTGGCAACGGAGGTCCCGGTACCCATCGAAAGTCCCACTTGCGCATGGTTCAGCGCAGGAGCATCATTCGTGCCGTCACCCGTCACAGCCACTACCGCACCTTTCTGCTGCAACAGCTGCACCAGACGCTGTTTGTCTGTGGGGCGTGCACGCGACATTATCTTCAAGTCCATCACACGGTCCAATGCCTCCTCATCCGTCAATTCGGCAAATGCAGCTCCCGTAATGCGGTTCTTTTCCGTATCCTCCGGTTTCCACAGACCAATCTGGCGTGCTATCTCGGTAGCCGTACCCGGTGTATCTCCCGTCACAATCTTCACTCCGATACCTGCCGACTGGCATTTGGCAACGGCCGCAGGCACATCCGGACGGATAGGGTCACTGATGGCAACCACACCGAGGAACGACAAGTCATTTTCAGCAACCAATGACACACAATCAGACGCTTCCGCATCATCCACAATCTTGAATGCAAAGCCAAGTGTACGCATAGCCATATTCTGGTAGTTGAGCAACTGAGCCTCCACTGTAGAACGGTATTCCACCGCATCCACACGCTTGCCGTCCAACATGACATCCTTGCATTTACCCAAAACAATCTCGGGAGCTCCCTTCACATACAGCACCTTCTTCCCAATCAGGGGGGATTGCACCAGGGTAGCCATGAATTTCCTTTCCGTAGAGAAAGTCAGCTGGTCGATAACCGTAGCTTTCTCACGCAGCGCCAGATAGTCGCATCCTTGGCTGTTCAGCCAAAGCAGCAGTGCCACCTCCGTGGGGTTACCCACCCCTTTCGGCTTCTCGCCAGTCACCTCTTCTTCCAGAAAAGCAGTAGAGTTAGCACTGATACCTTCCATTACCAGCTTGCTGAGGTCATCATTCCCCAGCTGCCCGTTATTCTTCAAACCATAGAAATTGGGTTCATGCACCTGCATCAGATTTTGGGTCAATGTACCGGTCTTGTCGGTACAAATCACTGTAATGGCTCCCATCGTCTCGCATGCATGCATCTTGCGCACCAGGTTGTTGGTGGAGAGCATGCGACGCATATTCAACGCCAGACTGAGTGTCACGCTCATCGGCAAGCCTTCGGGCACAGCCACCACAATCAGGGTAACCGCCATCATAAAGTATTGCAAAGTAGCCTGCAAGGCCGGCAGCCAATCACGGAAGGTATGAAATGAAGAAAAGTCATAGACCAGTACCACATCCTTTACAAAGAAAATGAGAAAAGCCAGACCCGCTACGGAAAAGCCAATCTTTCCAATCAGATTGGCCAATTTGGTCAACTGAATATTCAGCGGAGTAGGTTCCGTATTCTGTTCGGTACTTTGACGTGCCACTTTACCGATTTCCGTAGCATCGCCCACAGCCTCCACACGCATGGTGCCATGTCCGTCCACCACCGTTGTACCGCGCAAAATGCGGTTGGAAGCATACGTAGCCTCTTCGTCAAAGTCAGCTTCTACGGTAGTTTTCGTCACTACCGGCTCACCGGTCAGATTCGATTCGTTCACTTGCAGGGAAATGGCTTCCAGCAATTCACCGTCCGCCGGAACCTCCTCACCGGTTTCCAGCACCACTATATCACCCACCACTACATCTTTACGGGGAATCTCCTGCACATGTCCGTTACGAATTACTTTCACCAAAGTTTCTTCGTTCACTGCATTCAGCAGGTCAAACTTCTTTCCGGCATCATACTCAAAGAAGAAACCGATACCGGTAGCCAGCAGAATGGCTACTATAATGCCGATAGTCTCGGCATATTCATTCTCTACAATGGAAATAATCAAAGAAAACAGAGCGGCAACCAGCAATACCCTTACTACGGGGTCCTCAAACTTCTCCAGATACAATTTCCATAAGGAAGGCCGTTTAGGAGGCGTCAATAAATTTACTCCATGTTCGTCGCGGCTCTTCCGCACTTGTTCGTCGGTCAGTCCGACATGATAATAATCATCCTTTATTGCAGTCATGCAAGTCTTTAGGTTTAATTTTGGAACGCAAAAATACAATAATAATCCGGGAAAACAATACCTATATAATGATTAGTGATTAATTGACTGTCATTGATTCTCTTTTTCCCTCACCAGTTTCGGTCTGGTTGCAGGCTCCCACGGCAATATGAACCAGAAAGTCGAACCTGCCCCTTCTTCCGATTCCACGCCTATTTCGCCCCCCAATTTGCGGACAATGGTCTGGCAAATGGAGAGTCCCAGTCCGGTACCGTTCTTTTCCTGCTTCAGCTTGACGAAACGTTCAAAAACATGTGGCAACTTTTCCTGGGGAATACCGGTTCCCGTGTCTTTTACGTAGAAATAGAGACCTTCCTCATAGGGTCTGAATCCGAGGGTAATACTGCCTTCCTGGGTGAACTTCAGGGCATTCGTCATAAAATTGGATACCACTTGTGCAAGCCGGTTTCTGTCTGTATGCATGGTATATTCCTTCTCAGAAGCCTCCCGGACAATCTGCACTCCACTACCCAGCTCAGCCACCCGCATACGGAACTGTTGTTCCAAATCGGACATCATCTGGTTGATGTCCACATCCGAGAACACAAATTCCAATGTTCCGGCTTCTATCTTCGAGAGGTCCAGAATATCAGCAATCAGCTGTTGCAGCATTTCATTGTTACTTTGCACAATTTCCAGGAACTGTGTCTTCTCCTCGTCTGTCGATGCAGAGGCCAGCAATTCCGAGAATCCGACAATTGCGTTCAGCGGGGTACGGATTTCATGGCTCATATTCGCCAGGAACACCGATTTGGAGCGGTCGGCATTCTCTGCCTTCTCACGTGCCAGTTTCAATTCAGCTTCCACTTGTTTCAGCCGGGTAATGTCATGCACGGTAATCACCATGCAGTCGCGGTCCTCAATCTCCATATACTCGCCGGAAACATAAGCATTGCATTCCGTAGTTCTGCCTTCGCTATCCCTAAGATTCAGAATAGCTGCCAAATCCGTGAAGTTCTTTTGCACCACAAAGGCATTCTCTATGGCATTCCGCACGGGGCAGTGCTCACACAAATCGTGAGTGCCGCAACCTCCTGCTGCCGACAAGGCATTGTTACAGCGCAGAATATCTCCCACCCGTCCAGTTTCGGCAGGCTTTACAGCTCCGGTAATATCGTAGTAATTGGTGTAGAATACAGTGAAGTCGCGGTTTATCAGCAGTACATAGGCGTGCAGATTCCGCATAATCGCCCTGAACAGCTTGTCGGTCATTTTCATAAAATGTTGTTTTAATAGAGAACAAAAATAAACTATTTTTGTTCAACAATAGAACAAAAAGGGCTTTTAAACGTTATTATAAGAGAATAAACCTAAAAAAAGAAATTTATGGAAAAGTACATTTGCACTGTATGCGATTATGTCTATGACCCTGAATTGGGCGACCCTGAAAATGGAATAGAACCGGGAACATCTTTCGAAGACCTTCCCGAAGATTGGGTTTGCCCCTTGTGTGGAGTAGGCAAAGAAGAATTTGAGAAAGCGTCCTAAGACGCTTTCTTTTCTTTTATATCGCTGCTGGCTTCCACTACATTCACCACATAGTCGCCCAGCTTTTCACATTCCGCAATGATGTCCATATAGTAAACACCCATCTGGTAATCATATTCCTTGTTGTTCACATCCAAGATATTCTGGTTCTTCAGCTGATTGCGGTAATTATTGATTTCGTTCTCCAAATTAAAGGACTTGTTCACATCCGCGCCTGCATGCTCCGGATGTTCCACCACGACAATCATCTGCTCCAGGGCATCATCCGTCAGCTTCATCATGAAATGGATATGCTCGTACTGCTTCTCGGTGAAATCCTGATTGGTCTGGCGCTTGCGGTTGATGGTACGTGCCAGGTTATAGCAGCTGTCGCCGATGCTCTCTATCTCCGTCACTTCACGCAGCATGGCACGTATTTGCAACTTACTTTCCGAACTCAGGCGCCCTTCGGACACTTGATTCAGATAATTGGCAATCTCCAGCTCCATGCTGTCACTGATATTCTCGTACTTCTCCACACGGCTGAACACTTTGTTGAAATCATCATCCTTCTCCGTATGCAGCAAGTCCTGCACCATTCCGAACATACGGCGGGTACGTTCGGCAAAGAGATGTATTTCCTTGCTTGCCTGCAGGATGGACAGCTCTGCCGTAGAAAGCATACCGCCCGAGATAAAACGCAAGCGATATTCCTCGTCCTGCTCCTTCATTGGAATAATGGCACAGACCGTACGTTCGATAAACTTCACGAACCATATCAATATCAGCACGTTGCAGATATTGAAGCAAGTATGGAATGCCGAAAGCTTGAAGGATACGGCCACAGCCGGATCTTTAGTACCCATCACGTTCTCTACGAACCATGACACAGCCTCGGTAAAGGGGGTGAAAAGACACAACACCCATATCACACCAAACACATTGAATACCAAATGAGCCAAAGCAGCCCTCCTCGCCTGCGTATTACCGGTCAGCGCCGCAAGGTTTGCCGTGATGGTTGTACCGATATTCTCTCCCAAAACCAGTGCTGCCCCCAATTCGAAACTAATCCAGCCGTTGGCGCACATAATAAGCGTAATGGCCATAGTTGCCGCAGATGCCTGCACAATCATGGTCAACACCGTACCGATACCCACAAAAAGGAGTATGGAGATAAAGCCCATGTCGGTATAGTCCTGCACAAATGACAGCATATCAGGATTTTGGCTCAAGTCAGGAGCATTGTTTTTCAAATAGGAAAGCCCCATGAACAAGAATGAGAAACCGAAAATAAATTCACCGACAGACTTGCGGTTACTTTTTTGAGAGAAGAGGAGAGGAATGCCGAAAGCAAGAAGAGGAAGAGCAAAGGCGGCAATGTCCACCTTGAAACCTAAAGCTGAAATAATCCATGCCGTAACAGTCGTACCGATATTAGCACCCATTATGACACCTATGGACTGTGAAAGCGTTAACAACCCCGCATTGACAAAACTTACAACCATCACCGTGGTTGCAGAGGAAGATTGTACAAGTGCTGTAATCAGCACGCCCGTCAACACACCGGTCACTCTGTTGGTTGTCATTGCGGTCAATATTTTCCGCAGTCTGTCACCGGCAAATTTTTGAAGCCCCTCACTCATAATCTTCATTCCGTAAAGAAACAGTGCCAATGAGCCGAGTAGCTTTAAAAAATCATAAAAAGAATATTCCATCTTTAATTATTTAAGGTGTTTCATTCCTTCACGTGTTATAATGTCCTATATTTAACGTGTCAACCCACTAAAAACGAGACATCATGAAACACATGTTACAAATTTGTTGCAAAAATAATAATATTTCTAAAGAATTCCCTATAGGGAGCTCACTTTTGGATATTTATTACGGTTTTAATCTAAATTTCCCCTATCAGGTAGTCAGTGCAAAAGTCAACAACCGTTCCGAAGGACTGAATTTCCGTGTATACAACAATAAGGATGTAGAGTTTCTCGACATACGTGACTCCTCAGGCATGCGCACTTATGTCCGTTCCCTCTGCTTCATTCTTTACAAAGCTGTCAGCGAGCTGTTTCCGGAAGGAAAACTGTTCGTAGAGCATCCGGTATCCAAAGGTTACTTCTGTAACTTGCGCATCGGCCGTTCCATAGAGCTGGAAGATGTGACCGCCATCAAGAAACGGATGCAGGAAATCATCGCCGAAAACATCCCCTACCATCGTGTAGAATGCCACACCACCGAGGCTGTGCGTATCTTTAGCGAACGGGGCATGAACGACAAGGTTAAGCTGCTGGAAACCTCCGGCTCGCTATATACCTATTATTACACATTGGGCGACACCGTAGACTACTACTACGGCAACCTGCTGCCCAGTACCGGGTTCATCTGGCTGTTCGACATCGTGAAGTATTACGACGGCCTGCTGCTGCGTATCCCCAACAAGGAGAACCCGAATGTACTGGAAGAAGTGGTGAAACAGGAGAAGATGCTCGACGTATTCAAGGAACACCTGCGCTGGAACTACATCATGGGGCTGAGTAACGTGGGCGACTTCAACCTGGCTTGCGAGACAGGCCATGCCACCGACCTCATCAACGTAGCCGAAGCCCTGCAGGAGAAAAAGATAGCCCAAATAGCTGACGACATCTACCACCGCGGTGAAAACGGAAACCGGGTGAAGCTCGTACTCATCTCCGGTCCATCGTCCTCCGGAAAGACGACTTTCAGCAAGCGGCTCAGCGTGCAGTTGATGACCAACGGCCTGCGTCCCTATCCCATCTCGCTGGACAACTACTTCGTAGACCGTGAAGACACCCCACGCGACGAAAACGGAAACTACGACTACGAATCACTCTACGCCCTCGACCTCGAACTCTTCAACACCCAGCTGCAGGCATTGCTCCGTGGCGAAGAAGTGGAGCTGCCCCGCTTCAACTTCAACCTCGGGAAGAAAGAGTACAAGGGCGACAAACTTCGCATCGACGAGCATACCATCCTCATCCTGGAAGGAATCCATGCCCTGAACCCTGAACTGACACCACAGATTCCCGCCGCCAGCAAATACAAGATTTATGTATCCGCCCTGACCACCATCTCGCTGGACGACCACAACTGGATTCCCACCACGGACAACCGCCTGCTGCGCCGCATCATCCGCGACTTCAACTACCGCGGCTACTCGGCACAAGAGACCATTTCACGCTGGCCCAGTGTACGTGCCGGCGAGGACAAATGGATATTCCCCTACCAGGAAAATGCCGATGTCATGTTCAACTCCGCCCTCTTGTTCGAATTTGCCGTGCTCCGCTGCCACGCAGAGCCCATCCTTACCAGTGTTCCACGGAACTGTCCGGAATACGCAGAAGCCTACCGGTTGCTGAAATTCATCAAATATTTCACCCCCGTGCAGGACAAAGAAATTCCACCGACATCCTTATTGAGAGAATTTTTAGGAGGCAGTAGCTTCAAATACTAAGTTTTTATTCTAACTTTGTGAGCAAATAAAACAAACGTACACATGAAAAAAATTATTTCGATACTTCTCTTAGCGACTTTCTGCATCTTTACTCAACTCCATGCGCAAAACCGTGCAGACGAATTGATGAAACAAGCACAAGAAAATCTTACGAAAAAAGAATATATCAAAGCCCGCTATCTATTCCTGCAAGCCTACAATGCCTTTGCCACGCAAGACAAGTATGCCCAGGCAGTGGAATGCGGCGTCAATGCCAGCGCCCTCTACCATCGGGAGAATTACTATAAAGAAGCTTTTGAACTGCTGCGCGGTGCCGAGCAAGTGGTGGCAACCGGCGAACAGAAAACGGGCAAGGCCATGCCCAACCTACGTTTCCGCATCAACAAGGAACGCCTGCAGATGTACATCAACCTGAAAAATCCCGCACGCGCCAAGGAACAGCTGACCAAACTGGAAGAGACCGCCAAAGCCTCTCACAACGACTCTCTGAGCAACGACCTGCTTTATACGCAGGCCAACTATTACTACACCTTCGGTATGAATGCGCAAGGTGATGCCGCCACCAACCGCCTGATAGGGCAATATAAGGAACAGAAGAACTACGCCAAAGTAGACGAATGCTACAAGACTCTTATCAGTATCGCCCGCAAAGCAAACAATGCCGGACTGGTGGCACGCACCTACGACAAGTACATCCTATGGACCGACTCCGTAAAGGCGCTTACCGCCCAAGAGGAACTGAACGCCCTGAAGAAGAAATACGATGAAAGCCTGGCCACTATCCAGGAGAAAGATGATTCCCTAAGCGCCAAGCAGTACATCATCATCGGGCTTTGCATACTCGCCGCCATCCTTGCCGCCGCACTGGTATTCGGCGCCATCGTATTGCTGCGTTTCATCATCCTCACCCGTAAACAGAAGAAGGCCATCAGCATTGCTAATGAGCACAATGAGCTGAAAACCAAATTTATCCAGAACATTTCCGCCCAAATGGAACCGACACTGGACACGCTCGACGCCTCACTGCCGGGCGTAAAAGCCCTGCATGCATTCTCCAACCATATCCAGGAACTGTCCGAATTGGAAACCACCTTGTCCGAACCCTACGAAGTGCAGGAGAAGAATATCTCCACTTTCTGTGAAGGCATCATGGACAAAATCAAAGGAATGACACAAGAAGATGTCACCCTGACCGTGAATACCCCCAAATTGAATGTGAAAATCAATCCTGAGCAACTGGAACGCGTCTTGCTGCATTTGTTGGAAAACGCCGCCGAGTACACCCCTGCTGGAGGAAAAATATGGCTGGACTTCAAGAAACGTGGTGCGCACACCCACCAGTTCATCATCAGCGACACCGGTTGCGGTATCCCCGAGGAGCAACGCGAAAACATCTTCAAGCCTTTCACCGAAGTGAAAGACCTGACGCAAGGCGACGGCCTGGGACTCCCCATCTGCTCACTGATTGCCACCAAGATGAACGGCAGCTTGACACTAGACAGCAGCTACAACAAGGGAGCACGGTTCGTACTGGAACTGCACGCATAAACCATACATAATACAATCTGTATGACCCCTAAATTTGAGAGCCGCTTGCCACCGGCATTATCGGGACAAACGGCTCTCTGTGTATATTAAGGATGTGGTTGTCAACGCAACGCTTCCACCTCTTCCGGTGTCAGTGGAATTTTCTTGCCCAAGCGACGTGCTCCCGTTTCGGTAATCAGATAATCCTCCTCATTACGGATGCCGCCGAAATTGCGGTATTCTTCCACCTTATCGTAGTTGATGAAGTCCATGAACTTCTTCTCTCCTTTCCATAAGTCAATCAGCTCGGGGATGAAGTAGATGCCCGGCTCAACCGTATGCACAAAGCCCGGTTCCAGAGGGATGGCAAGGCGCTGGCTCTTTCGGCCGAACTGCGTACTCTTGGGCTGACCGTCATAGCCTACCCAGAGCTCACCCAGGTTCTCCATATCGTGCACATCCAACCCCATCATATGGCCCAGTCCATGGGGATAAAACAAGGCATGCGCCCCTTCGCGCACGGCATCTTCGGCATTGCCCTTCATCAATCCCAGCTCTTTCAGCCCCTCCACCATCACTTGGGCGGAAAGCTCGTACACCTTCATATAGGGAATGCCCGGGCGAAGCGCTTTAACAGACTCCAGATGCATGGCGTTCTGGATTTCGTAAACGGCACGCTGGCGTGGAGTAAAAGTTTTGTCCGCAGGCACGGTGGACGACATGTCGCCACAGTAACCCGAAGGAAGCTCGGCGCCGGCATCAATCAAGAAAAGGTCTCCCGGTTGCACCCGGTTGCCGTGATAGTGGTTATGCAGGGTCTGGCCGTTGACAGTAGCAATCGTGGCAAAAGACAGCTCGCAGTTGTTCATCTCGGCGATACGGTTCATTTCGGCCACAACCTCGTATTCGTACATGCCCGGACGAAGCACCTTCATTGCGGTGATGTGCATGTCAGCAGTCACGTCGCATGCCTTTTCTATTTCCGCTATTTCTTCTGCCGACTTGTAGTTGCGCTGTGCCACCACCGCACGGATAAACGGCACAGACCCTTCCTGACGTGCCGGAGGAACACCCAGCCAGTCCATCAGTTTCAACTTATGCTCGGCACGATAAGGGGGCAAATAATGGATGGTCTGTCCCTTCTGTACAGCCTTGTGCAGATAACCGACGATGTCGGCAAAAGGACGGGTTTCGGAAATTCCCACAGCAGAAGCCTTTTCGTGAAGGGTGGGCTGGGTACCCATCCAGACAATATGGTCGATGGTCAGCTCATCGCCAAAAATGATTTCTTTATCTTCATCTATGTCGATGAGAGCTGACAGCCCGGCAAACGACAAGCCAAAATAGTAGAGAAAAGTGGAATCCTGGCGGTAACGGAAAGTATTGTCCTCATAGTTCAAACCTTGTTCATCGTTACCCAAAAACAGTAACACTCCGGAGCCTATCGTTTTTTTCAGCTGGGCCCTGCGCTGCACATACGTTTCTTTAGCAAACATAACATTCCTTGTTTTAGTAGTTATAGGACAAAGATATAGATAATCTTTGAAAGAAGATAATACAAAAAGGAGATTAATCTATATAGTTCATAATCAGAAGACTATTTTGCCAACGTTTTTCAAGCCTTTGGCAAAGTTTTGCCACCGCGTTGGCAAAGTCTTGCCATAGGCATGGCAAAAGCTTGCCAAGCTATTGGCAAAAGCTTGTTTTCTCTTTTCTTGTTAAATATCATCAGAGAGGTTTCGTGTTATCGAACTATTCACTATTTTTGCGGTAAATATCTGAAAGAAGATGCACAATGAGTGCATTGAATAATTTATAAAAATATGGCACAAGGCTCCCGACAAGTACAGACCCAAGCGCAACAGCAGATACAAACGCTGTCGCCGCAACAAATTCTGGTGGTAAAGCTGCTGGAACTTCCCGCCGTGGAACTAGAGGACCGTGTACGTGCCGAACTTCTGGAAAATCCGGCACTGGAAGAGGGTAAGGAGGATACTCCCGGCGACGAATACCCCGACACTCCTGATACGGAAACCGGAACGGAAGACGGTGGAGACACCAGCTATGATTCTTTAAGCGATTATCTGAACGAAGACGATATCCCCGACTACAAGCTGCAGGAGAACAACCGCAGCAAAGGGGAGCAGGCAGAAGAAATTCCTTTCTCCGACGCCACCTCCTTCTATGAAACCTTGCGCCAGCAGCTCGGCGAGCAGGACTTGACTCCGCACCAGCGCGAACTGGCCGAATATCTCATCGGCTCGCTGGACGACGATGGCCTGCTGCGCAAATCGCTGGACAGTATCAGCGACGAACTCGCCATCTACGCCGGTATCGACGCTTCTCCCGAAGAGCTGGAAGAAGTATTGAAGATTATACAAGACTTCGACCCCGCCGGTCTGGGCGCCCGCACCCTGCAAGAGTGCCTGCTCATCCAGATTCGACGCAAGGAAGCGCAACGGCCCATGCCCTCGCCTCCACAATACTATATAGAAGAAGATATTCTTACCCAGTGCTACGAAGAGTTCACCCGCAAGCATTGGGACAAGATTATGCAGAAATTAGGTATCAGCGAAGATACCCTGCAACAAGCCGTTAAGGAAATCTGCAAGCTGAATCCCCGTCCCGGTGCCTCGCTCGGCGAAGCCATCGGCAAGAACATGCAGCAGATTGTGCCCGACTTCCTGGTAGACACTTATGACGACGGTACCATCAACGTGACACTGAACAACCGCAACGTGCCGGAACTGCGCATGAGCCGCGACTTCACCGAGATGGTGGAAGAACACACCAAGAACCGGGCCAACCAGTCCAAGGAATCCCGCGAAGCCATGATGTTCCTCAAACAAAAAATGGATGCCGCACAAGGTTTCATCGACGCCGTGAAGCAACGCCAGAATACGCTGATGACTACCATGCAGGCCATCATAGACCTGCAACGTCCTTTCTTCCTCGAAGGAGACGAGTCATTGCTCCGCCCCATGATTCTGAAAGATGTTGCCGAACGCACCGGGTTGGACATCTCGACCATCTCCCGTGTGAGCAACAGCAAGTATGTACAGACCAACTACGGCATCTACCCGCTGAAGTTCTTCTTCAACGACGGCTACACAACCGAAGACGGCGAAGAGATGTCTGTACGCGAAATACGCAAGATACTCAAAGAGTGCATTGACAACGAGGACAAGAAAAAGCCTCTGACCGATGACGAACTGACCGAGCTGCTGAAGGAGAAAGGCTATCCCATAGCCCGCCGCACGGTGGCAAAGTATCGCCAACAGATGAATATCCCCGTGGCAAGACTGAGAAGATGAGAGAAAAGGATGAGCGATTAGGGATTAAGGTTTAAAGATTAGTGCATTCAAATAGTAAATTGTAAATAGTCAAATCGTAAATAAAATTAGGTTGTGGAAGAGCATATTATAGCAGATAAAACTTTAATCAGAACAGCGAAAGTGATTTCGGCGGTATTCACACCGTTCTCCATCCCTTTTCTGGCTTTTCTGGTTCTGTTTATATTCTCGTACCTGCGCATCATGCCGTTGCAGTACAAGTTGATAGTATTGGGCGTGGTGTATTGCTTCACCATCCTGATGCCTACACTGACTATCTTCATCTTCCGCAAAATCAACGGTTTCAGTCCGGAAGAACTGGTGGAACGAAAAAGGAGATACATTCCCTTTATTCTGACCATCACTTCTTATGTATTCTGCCTGCTCATGATGCACCGGCTCAATATCCCGTGGTACATGACCGGTATCATACTCTCCGCCCTGGTAGTGATGATAATCTGCGTCATTGTCAACTTAAAATGGAAACTGAGCGAACACATGGCAGGCGCCGGAGCCGTAATTGGTGGACTGGTAGCTTTCAGCGCCTTGTTCAGCTACAATCCCGTATGGTGGCTATGCCTCTTTATACTGGTGGCTGGCGTGCTGGGCACCGCCCGCATCATCCTGCGACACCACACACTGGGCGAAGTTATGGGAGGCTTTGCCGTAGGGCTTATCTGCTCGTTGCTGGTACTCCACCCGCTGAGCAACATACTGTTCCGAATCTTCCTCTTTTAAGAGCCTTGTTTAATTTTTAATTTTCAACTTTTAATTTACATAGTATCAACCCTTAAAAACTAATGATCATGAATTTCCCGACTAATGTAAAGTACACCAAAGAACACGAATGGATTCGCCTGGAAGGTGATGTAGCCTATGTAGGTATTACCGATTATGCACAAGAGCAACTGGGCGACATTGTGTTTGTCGACATCCCGACCGAAGGTGAGACATTGGCTGCCGACGAAGTGTTCGGCACCATCGAAGTAGTAAAAACCATATCAGACCTCTTCCTGCCCGTAACCGGTGAGATTCTGGAGCAAAACGAAGCCCTTGCCGACCAGCCGGAACTGGTAAACCAGGACCCATACGGCGAAGGCTGGCTCATCAAAATCAAACCCACCGCTGATGCCGACTTCGACAGCCTGCTGGATGCCGAAGCCTACAAAGCGCTGATAAACGAATGAAATGAAAGGATTAGGGGTTAGCGATTAGCACCGGACGGAATGATAGCGCAGTCCCTAACCCCTAATCGTTAATCCCTAACCCTTATAAAATTAACCCTTTAATAATTTAAAGATTCATGTCTCCAATCGTTAGCATCATCATGGGCAGCACTTCCGACCTCCCCGTTATGGAGAAGGCCGCACAATTGCTCAATGACCTGCATGTACCGTTCGAAATGAACGCTCTCTCTGCTCACCGCACACCGGAAGCAGTGGAGGAATTTGCCAAGAATGCCCGCCAACGCGGCATTAAAGTGATTATTGCCGCTGCCGGTATGGCTGCCGCCCTGCCCGGCGTCATTGCTGCCAATACCACACTGCCGGTAATCGGGGTTCCCGTAAAAGGGTCCGTACTCGATGGCGTAGATGCCCTCTACTCCATCATCCAGATGCCTCCGGGCATACCGGTAGCCACCGTTGCCATTAATGGTGCCATGAACGCTGCCATCCTTGCCGTACAAATGCTGGCATTGGGCGATTCCTCATTGGCCGAAACATTTGCCACCTACAAAGAAGGGCTGAAAAAGAAAATAGTCAAGGCAAATGAGGACTTGAAGGATGTGAAGTACGAATACAAAACCAATTGATTTACGATTGGATGATTTACGATGTACGATTGAAATTACTTCTTGGTATCTTCAATCGTACATCGTAAATCATCCAATCGTAAATCTTTTAATCCTTTAACTGTAAATATCATCGTGGATTTATTCAACTATTCCCGACGGGAAACATCAGAAGTAAACATCGGAGCCACCCCTATGGGCGGCTCCAATCCTATCCGCATACAAAGTATGACGAACACCGCTACGCAGGACACAGAAGCCAGTGTGGCGCAAACCAAACGTATTGTCGACGCCGGAGGAGAGTATGTACGCCTCACGGCCCAAGGTATCAAAGAGGCTGAAAACCTGATGAATATCAACATAGGCCTACGCCAGGACGGATATATGGTGCCGCTTGTCGCCGACATTCACTTCAATCCGAAGGTAGCGGACGTAGCAGCACAGTATGTAGAAAAAGTCCGCATCAATCCGGGAAACTATGTGGATGCAGCACGTACTTTCAAACATTTGGAGTATACCGATGAAGAGTATGCCCAGGAGTTGCAGAAGATACACGACCGCTTTGTACCCTTCCTTAATATCTGCAAGGAGAACCATACTGCCATCCGCATCGGCGTAAACCACGGTTCATTATCCGACCGCATCATGTCGCGCTATGGCGATACACCGGAAGGCATGGTGGAATCTTGTATGGAGTTTCTGCGCATCTGCGTACAAGAGAATTTCACGGATGTGGTCATTTCCATCAAGGCATCCAATACAGTGGTCATGGTAAAGACAGTACGCTTGCTGGCAGCCGTCATGGAGCAGGAAGGTATGCGATTCCCGCTGCATCTCGGTGTAACGGAAGCCGGAGACGGAGAAGACGGACGCATCAAATCGGCCTTGGGCATCGGCGCCCTGCTGGCAGACGGCTTGGGTGACACCATCCGGGTTTCCCTGAGCGAAGCTCCGGAGGCGGAAATCCCCGTAGCCCGCAAATTGGTGGACTATATCGTGCAGCGCCACGACCATCCTTATATCCCCGGAGCAGATGTGCCGGAATTCAATTATCTCTCTCCCACCCGCCGCGAGACTGCCGCCGTACACAATATCGGCGGAGACAATCTGCCCGTGGTCATTGCCGCACGCCTGGACGAGGACATGGACTTCAATCCGCAATTCGTGCCGGACTATATCTATACGGGACGTTCCATCCCCGAACAACTTCCGGAAGGCATGCAATGTATCATCGATGCCGATGTCTGGATGGAGCACAGTAACGGCGGAACGGAACCGGACAATACCTGGCCTGCCTTTAAAGGAGACCAGCTTCCTTTCCTAAGCAGCTGCGGCGCTTCTTTGAAATTCCTCTTCATCACGTATATGGGGCTGAATGACGAAGCCATCGCCTGCCTGAAGTATCATCCGGAAGTCGTATTGATTTCGCAAAGCAATCATCCCAACCGGTTGGGAGAGCAACGCGCCCTGGCACACCAGATGATGAAGGAAGGCCTGAAGAACCCGGTAGTCTTCTTTGAACACTACGCAGAGAGCGAATTGGAAAATCTGCAAATCAAAGCGGCGGCAGACATGGGAGCACTCATCTTCGACGGTCTGTGTGACGGTATCCTTCTCTTCAACCAAGGAGAAACCATAAGCGGCAAAGTAGTGGATGCCACTGCTTTCGGTATCCTGCAAGCCGGACGTGTACGTACCAGCAAGACCGAATACATCTCTTGTCCCGGCTGCGGACGCACCCTCTACGACCTGGAAAGTACCATTGCCCGTATCAAGGCAGCCACCGGCCATCTGAAAGGACTCAAGATAGGAATCATGGGATGCATTGTCAACGGCCCCGGAGAAATGGCAGACGCCGACTACGGCTATGTGGGCGCCGGACGAGGCAAAATCAGCCTCTACAAGAAGAAGGAGTGTATCGAAAAGAACATTCCCGAAGAAGAGGCGGTAGAAAAGCTGATAGAACTGATAAAAAGTAACGGAGATTACGCTGAAAGGACTTAAGTCTCAGCGTAGATATTTATCAAAGTCCACCTCTTTGAACTTAAAGTTATGATGTTCGGAGGGGTGGTAGGCTTTATTCCAAGTAGAATAGGTTTTCACATCTATCTCCCTTGTCTTCCGGTTAAAAGTTACAATACGTAAGTAGCCTTCACCTCCCAATCTACTACCTTCCACACCACGCTGATAGTTTGCCAGCATCTGATACACTTTATTTCCCTCTTTCCCTATAGAGACCAGCGTGCCGACTCCGCTTTTCAAGACATGCCCACAAAAGACAGCTATCACATTGCGATGTTTGAGAAGCAATTTCTCCCAGATTCCAGCACCATCGTTCACTGTGCGCCCAGACTCTTTGCCGATGCCATATCCTTGAGGGCGCCACCAGTCTTTCCCGTCATGCAACGTACTGTCACAATACAAATAGGCGTGTGTATTCAATATGACAAGCTTATCCGGATGAATACCCACTATGGAATCGGCCCATTGCAGAGCCTCATCAGAAGGCCCGAATTCCAGATTCAAGACCATCCAATCGGTATCGCCCGACCTAAGGTTTATGTAATAGTTATCCAATGTCTTTCCATCCGCACTGCCTCCCCAATAGTTCTTCTGCATATAATCGGAAAGAGGAAAATACTTGTTGGCCATTGCAGTGTTATGCACGTCCGAAAACTTACCGGGCTTACTGCCAATATCGTGATTTCCCCATACGACAGAATAAGGTATTCCTGCTTGGCTAATACGATGAAAGGCTTTCTGCATATACGCCCATTCCACCGGAGAATTATCTTGTGTCAAATCTCCCACTTGGAACACGGCATCTATTTTCTTACGATTGGCAACCAACCAGTCCACTTGCGAATCAAAGACCTCCGGACATTGTTCCAGATAAGTCTGCGTATCCGGCAATACCACAAAAGTACTTACCCGACCAGAAGTGATGCAAGAAGTAAAAAAAGCGCCCCCTAAAAAGAGAATTCCGATAACAGACAATACTCTCATCATTTTTTCTTCTGATTAAACAGCCACTCCATAAAATCAGGATAGTTGAAAGCCGGATTCCAACTACCATGATTACAACCAGGAAATTCAATATATTCCACATCGGCACCAATAGCTTTCAAGGCCCGATATGCTGCACGCGATCCTTCAGGAGTTACTACATTATCCGCATCTCCATGAAAAATACGGAACTTGACCGATTTGCCAGCCTTCAACCGTGCCGGATTCACTGTTCCACAAATAGGTATTGCTGCCGCAAAAATCTCCGGATAGCGGACAGCCATGTCAAATGTACCCATTCCTCCCATAGAAAGTCCCATAACATAGATACGGTCTTTGTCTATCTGCGGCATGGCCAGATAGAAATCCAACAACTCTTTCAACGTACGGAAAATAGGAGAAACAGGCACTTCCAACGGCATATCTGCCGGAGCAAAAGATGAAGGGCGCTCCGTATATGCCCAATATCCGGTTTCAGGACACTGCGGAGCCAAAATAAACGCCGGATACTTTTCGCGGTTTACAGGATTAAGCCACATCTGCCCACCATGAACCAATTGTTTCTCATTATCATTGCCACGCTCTCCGGCACCATGCAGGAAAAGCACCAAAGGATACTTTTCATCAGGTTTCATCACCTCTGGACGCAACAAACGATACAACAATGTATCTCCACGGGAAGAGATATAAGTTTCCTTTTGAAAGGTTTCTTGTGCAAACGAAAACAAGAAAAAGAATAATCCACAAAGGATGCCGATTATACGTTTCATCTTATTATTTATTTTAGATTTTTCTCGGTTTGACTTAACCGATTGAGAAATAAACTTTTAGCGAATTATTTGAGAAATAGAGGTAA
>NZ_JBCNZM010000073.1:0-23610 GCF_040227615.1 Bacteroides sp. RTP31139st1_H2_RTP31139_211217
TTATCCGGGAAGGATTACTCGAACGAAAGAGCTATCAGCCTGCGGTTTGTGAGATTGATATTAAGCCAGTATAAATCAGAGAATTACTTTCAAAATGTGACTACTATGGTTACTGTGGCAAATATAGTTATTCTTGATGGAAGAACTGCATGTTTGGCGTAATAAGTATCTATGTTTGGGAGAGAAAGGATAGGGAGGTACTCTTACTTTTAGGAAATTAATATCATGTTTGCACCTTATTTGTTTCGTGCAAACATGATATTAATAAATCTTAGTGGTTTATTTTACTTCCCACGTATCATTCGTCATCAATAACTCCTCGAAGTTGTGATACTTCTTCTTGGCAGACACCTCTTCGATTTGTTCATGAACAGCATCGTCGTAAGTAGGAGCTTCCACATCGCGGATAACACCGAGTGCAATCGGGAAGTCGGGACCTTCCATCAGGGCAAGCTTCAGTTGCAGGGTGTTGTCCATGCAGTGGGCATCGTGGATGAGGATATCCTTCTCTGTAATGCCGTTCTCACCGAGTTTCACGACTTTTAGACCAAAGCCTTCCTGCATCAGTCCGTATTCGTTGTTCTCGCCGAAGAGCATCGGTTCGCCGTGTTTCAAGTAGATGGCATTCTTGGCGCGGTCTTCCTTTTTGGCTACGGAGTCATGCGTACCGTTATTGAAGATAACGCAGTTTTGCAGAATCTCGCAAACGGAAGCCCCTTTGTGAGCCATGGCTGCCTTCAATATTTCCACTGTCCCCGGAGCATCGGTAGCTACCGCGCGGGCAAAGAAACGGCCGCGGGCACCGAAGCAAAGCTCTGCCGGGTGGAATGGATCTTCTACCGTACCATAGGGAGACGACTTGCTGACGAAACCACGTGGAGAGGTCGGAGAATATTGACCTTTGGTCAGACCGTAGATGCGGTTGTTCAGCAGAATCATGTTCAGGTCGATGTTACGGCGTACGGCGTGGATGAAGTGATTACCGCCGATGGCCAGACCGTCACCGTCGCCGGAGATTTGCCATACCGTCAGGTTGGGATTGGCAACCTTGGCACCTGTAGAGATGGCAGCAGCACGTCCGTGGATGGTCTGCATCGCATACGTATTCATGTAATAGGGCAGACGGCTGGAGCAGCCGATACCTGAGATGACGGCATTCTCCCAAGGAGCTTTGCCGATTTCTGCCATTGCTTTGTGCAGTGAAGCCAGAAAGAAGTGGTCACCACAACCCGGACACCAACGGGGTTGTCCTTTTTTATAGTCTTTTGCTGTATATTCGCACATAATCTTTTTTAATTGATAGTTGATAATTGATAGTTGATAATTGGTGGCTGGTCATTGATAATCCGCATATTACGCATGGTTATTATCAATTGTCAACTGTCAATTATCAATTAATTTATTGAACGCTGCGACCAGCTCGGCAACGACGAACGGTTGTCCTTTGACTTCGTTGAACTGGTACGGGGTGAAGTTGTCTATCTTCATACGTAGATAACCTGCAAATTGTCCGAGATTCTGTTCGGCAACTACCACCTTCTTGTACTTCTTCAGAACGGTTTCCGTGTTCTTGGGGAGCGGATTCAGATAAGTGAAGTGGGCGAGGGCAACCTTCTTGCCTGCCTTGTTCATCTCTTCCATGGCCGAATACAAGTGGCCGTATGTACCGCCGAAACCGACAATCAGCAAATCGGCATCGTCTGCACAGCCTTGCACTTCTACATCAGGTACGGGGATTTTGGCAACCTTCTCGGCACGCAGGTGGCACATCAAGTCATGGTTTTCGGGATCGGTGGAGATGGCACCGGTATTGCTGTCTTTCTCCAGACCGCCGAGGATGTGCATATAGCCTTCTTGTCCGGGGATGGCCCAATAGCGGACACCTGTTTCGGGATTGCGTTTGTACGGAGTATAGTTGTCCTTCATTTCGGAAGTCACGTAGGGAGGGGTGATGGCGGGATAGTCTGCCAGTTTGGGCAGCTTCCAGGCGCCGGAGCCATTGGCAACAAAGCCGTCGGTCAGCAATACGACCGGGGTCATGTGCTCCAGTGCAATTTTGCTTGCCATGTAGGCTGCGTCGAAACAGCTTGTGGGTGAAGAGGCGGCGATGACGGGCATTGGGCTTTCACCGTTGCGGCCGAACAATGCCTGCAACAAGTCTGTCTGCTCTGACTTGGTGGGCAGACCGGTAGAAGGACCGCCACGTTGCACGTCGAGCACAACCAGCGGAAGTTCTGTAATGACTGCCAGGTTCATAGCTTCCGATTTCAGGCAGACACCGGGACCGGAAGTGGAGGTCACAGCCAGCGCACCTGCAAAAGCGGCGCCGATAGAAGTGGCGCAACCGGAAATCTCGTCTTCGCATTGCACGGTCATCACGCCCAGAGACTTGTGCTTGGAGAGTTCGTGCAGTACATCGGTTGCCGGAGTAATGGGATAGGAGCCGAGGAACAGCTTCAAGCCAGCCTTTTCAGCTGCGGCGATGAAACCGTAAGCAGTTGCTTTGTTCCCCGTGATATCCATGTATCTGCCGGGAACGGTAGTCTTACTTTCAATCTTATATGTATGGGCTACGGAAGCATGGGTGTTGTGTCCGTAGTCATATCCTGCATGGATGACCTTGATATTTGCCCCGGCAATTTCGGGCTTTTTGGCGAATTTCTCGCGGATGAAATCTTCGGCTATTTTCAGATCGCGGTTGAACAGCCAGCATACCAGGCCTACTGCAAACATATTGCGGCATTTCAGCATGGACTTGTTGTCCATTCCGGTGTCGGCAAGGCAGTCTTTCACCATCTTCGAGATGGGGGCGGCGATGACATCCTGCTTAATACCCATTTCCTCTATCGGATTATCGGTCTTGAAAGCGGCCTTTTCCAAGTCTGACTTCTGGAAAGCATCTGTATCGATGATGATACAAGCAGTGGATTTAGCAAACTTATATTGGGTTTTCAGTGCGGCGGCGTTCATCGCTACCAATACGTCGCATTTGTCACCTGGGGTATAGACTTTCTCTGCACCGATATGTACCTGAAAACCGGAAACACCGGTGAGTGAGCCTTGCGGGGCGCGGATATCTGCCGGATAGTCGGGGAATGTACTGATATCATTGCCCACGGTAGCCGAAACTGTTGAAAAGATGTTGCCGGCGAGCTGCATTCCATCGCCGGAGTCTCCGGAGAAGCGGACTACCACTTGCTCCAGTTCTTTGACCATCATGTCGTTTGCCATAACTTACGAATTACTATAGATTATTTGAGGATTACTATTCCGTTTACATAGGCAGCAAATTTCGGAAAGTTAATCGGATTAACAAAACTTTTTTCGGAAAATCGGCAGAATACATTATCTTTGCATCCGTAATCAGCTTGCGTCGTGTAAAAATAGTGTAGAAGTTCTATAAATATTCTACATATTCCGCTGATTATCAGTTGAGGCTCTGTAGTTCAACGGATAGAACAAGAATTTCCTAAATTTTAGATAGGGGTTCGATTCCCCTCGGAGCTACTTTTCAAGCCCGTCTCCATTAAGGTGGCGGGCTTTTTGTAGCTTGTTGAATTCGGCTATTATTTCTTCCTTTTTTGTTTTTCTACGAAAAAACAAGAAATCAATCGTTCTGTGTTGAGTTGAAAAATATGGGATTTAAAATTGCGTGATTCTTGTCGTTACTTTTCGGAACTGCTCTTTATAACCGGCTAGGTTATAGCAAACCGGAATGGTACTGTTGCCGACACGGTATATGCCGAATTTGAAGTAATATCCTTCTTCGTCATTGCGGCCAATCAGTATCTCCTCATTGTTTACGATATGTTCTTTCACTTCCTTTTCTGATTGACGGTAGGACATGGTTACGTCAAGAAGTCCGGGTTTAAGAATGGTTTCTTTTTCTTTTCCATATTCGGTCCAGTCTATATTTACCTGAAAAGTTATCCAGCAATCTTTGGGGAAATTCTCGAATGGCATTTTATATGCTATTGTCGAGGTTTTGAAGGTAGAGGTGACTGGATGCATGATTTCTGCCTTGTCAGGATTGGCATTACAGCGGTCGGTCTTGTCCGTCAGCCATTTGCGGTCCGAATTGGCTTTGATGTAGAAATAACCTTGTGAAAAGCCGAAGGCAAGCGGGGGATAACCGCCTTGTTCTATCAGCCAACCGTTCGGTTTCCCTGCTCTGTAGAGGGTATCTCCTTGGGCGTTGATTTTGATAATTTTATCATATGCCGTATTTTTCTTGAAAATCATTCGCCTCTCCAGTTCCAGAAACTCCTTGGTACTGAGGCTCATTACTTTGCCATCAGGGTCGGACACAAGTGTACGGCTTGGCATGCCGTGCCATTGGGCAAAGATGGTAGATACGTTTTTGTCAAGGGTATGTGGAATGTAAACAGAGAATGTGTAGCTCATGGATGAACCTTGCGGGCAACTTCCCTTGCCATAATGATAGACGGTCTTCATCTTTTGAGCATTGGGATATTCATCTGCCGGATAGTTTTTGAAGTCGTCGGATACGGCATAGCAATAGCATAGTTCGGCGCGACCTTTGGTTTCTCCTTTAGAGTAGCCTTCCAGAGTGTTGTCATCTTGTTTCAGCTCAAAACGGTAAGAAGGCTGTCCTTGAAAGGGACGGGAGTAGTCCAGTTGTATGGCATGGGACTTATTGGTACCTACGGCCACCCAACAGCCGTCGACAATCTGTCGGATACGAGCAGAGTCGGCCTGTACATTCACACGTTCCTTGATGGGAGTTAATTCCGGCCATTCCATTATTTCGGGCAAACCTTTTCTTGATTTCACTCCATAGAAGTTGGATTGGGATTTGTTTTTTGCCCGGATAAGGCGTAGTTTGCATTTTGTTGATTTGTCAGGGGCCAGCGTTACGCTTTCTCCGGTTTTCAGGTCCAGTTCATAGGTCTCATTACCCAGCGGTTTGATGGAGACGGTACGTCCTGCAGATAGCTGATGGACGGCATCCCATCCGGATAACTGTATACGGCAAGGTTGTCCTTTTTCACTGGTCAGGCTGACCCATTCGGTTCTTCCGTCTTGGCGTTGAGCCGAGACGGTAAATCCTCCTTCCGCCCTGAGGGCATGGAAAGCACAATCTTTCCAATGGTCTGGCACAGCCGGGAAGATACGTATAGTCTCATCCCAGCTTTGTATAAGCAGCTCAGTAAGGGAGGCCGCAGCACTTAATGGGGTTTCTATTACCGGATTCTTGCCTTGACTTTCCACATAGAATGTATTGGGTAGCAGAATGCTGATTCCGATTGGTTTGTTGATGAAATGTGCCAAGCGTTCGTAAGCCTTGTTACCGTTACCCAAATAGGCATATAGAGAAGCTGCTCCGGTATAGGAATATCCTGCTAATCCTTTCCCATCTTCTAAAGACAACCAGTGTTCGATGGATTTCTCCAGGAATTTACGGTTCTCTGGTACATCGGGATGTAAAAGTCGGAAAGGGTAGAAGGCCAATAGGTGCGAATAATGGCGGTGGGACTTCTCCAGCGGTTTGTTGGCGGCAATCATCAGACCGTTTTCATTGGTGGGATATGGAGCCAGTCGTGTCAGGATTTCTTTCCAGCGTGCATAGTCGGGATGAGTGCTTGAAGTTCTGTCATGACATGCTATCAATGTTTGGAGCAACCAGCTCAGTGAAGCTAATCCGTAATTGCTGTCATTGTATTTTTGGAACCCTTCATATTCGGGAGACTCAATATGGGTGAGATGCCATGTGTTTTCTTTATAACACAGTATTTTATCGAATACGGCAAATGCGTCCAGTGCTTTTGGAACTACTTGTTGTTTGATATCTTGCCAGTCAGCACCGGCATATCGCAGGTACATATAATAGTTTTGCAATGCCCAGGTGTAGTCACCTATCTTGCATGGTTCAATAGAACGGACAAGTGAAGGAAACACTTCATCCATCAGTCGCTGGAAGTTTTTGCCTTGTTCCATCCTATTGGCTGGTCCTATGGGCATATAAGTCAGTTGTATATTTAGGTTCCACCAGAAACTGGGCCATGGGCTCAGTTTGAAGAAAGTGCCCATTACGTCCATTGCCGGGCCATCCGGATGAGAACAAGTGGCAAGTTTGTACATCTGTATGAAATAAAAGTTCTCCAGTTTTTTGTCCGGAATGGAAAGGAAAGAACGTTCGTGGTAGGCATTCCACCACTGGCGTGTCTTTTGTTTCAACAATTTAGTTCCTGTAATCTGTGTTGCTTCTACAGTCTTCATGGCTTTGGCAAGAGAGAGGGATGAAGCCGGCACTTCATTGGCTGTAGACACGTACAATACGGAACGTGATTTTCCGCCCGGCACCTCTTTCCAGTAGGTTGCATAGTCTCCTCCCGCCAACAAGGACTGTACCCAACTACCTTCTTTGTCTTTTTGGTTGACGACAGGTGCGGGGTTGTCCTTGTATTTTAATTTTTCTTTCAAATGGGGAAATACTCTTATGCGGGGAGAGCATGGGTTCCCGGGAATCCCCTTCCAGCGGTAAGGGACTCCGGAGGAAACTTCCACGATATTCACTTCTTCGGGTTGGGGAGTATAGGCGTGGAAAGTCAAGTCTCCTTTGTCTGTTTTTAGGTGTCCGGTCAGTTCGGCATTGTAAATGTCGAGATAAAAAGTGCCTGAAAGTATCTTCCCTTCAGGGAATAATAGCATTTTACCGACATCAAGCCTGCAAAAATCCACCATTTTATCTGCCTCTTCCGTGCCGATGGAGGTTTTTCGGTAGGGAGCTTTCCTATGATCTGTGACATCGGGACGTCCCAGATGGAAAACTAATGCATTGAGTGTGGAATCGGCATATACCATCATGCCGACCAATCCATTACCTAAAAAAGCACCTTCATTCCATTGCATGGGTAATTGTTCCCATATCAAGGCATGTTGGCGCATATACTTTTCCATGTCCGGAAACGAAGCTCCGGACATGGAAGTACATATGAAAAACAATAAAATTACGATTTTGATTGTACTACGCATAAATTTATTCCTTTTAGTTGGGCAACGGTATCATTGCTCTACGACCATAGTTAAATTTCAGACCTCTTTTATAAGCTTTAGGACCATATAGGTCTTGGATATCCATTTCACCCAAGTTCACGAGGATTCCCCGCGCCATGAGTCCGGCATCTTCGTTTTCAAGGCGTGGCAGGGTTTCTGCGGCTTCTCTCAGCTCCGACAGGAAAGGACGGATACAGTCACGCATATCAGGGTCTAAAGATAAGCATTCCAGTGAAGAGTACCCTATTTTTCTGTATTTTTCCTCTGTGGGAATAATTAGGCGGGCAACGCTTTCTTGACTTTTACCCAGATAGGCTGCGGCATAGGCGGCTTCGGAAGCGATGTAGGGATTACTGTCTTGGAGGAGTGCCAACAAGGCTTGCGGACAAGAAGATATTTGCTTTTCTCTGGCAAGTTTGGCATATCCTACTACTCCCCAGAATCTCATTTCGGATAGCGGATTGGTAATTGCTTCTTCTAACATAGACAGAGAGGCGGTGGTTGCTGTTCCAGCTGTTTCAACAAGAGTATAAAGTTCGTTCAGAGGATATTTCTCCTTGCGCACTTTGTCGTAAAGAATATGACCGGTGCGTGAAGTGGGAAGGAAGAACCCCAAATCACCGGTGACACGAATATGGTCAGATAGTGCTTGGCGCATTTTGGACAAGATTTCTGCATATTCGGGAGTACCGGATAAGTCGTGCAGTTCATCCGGATCTTTTTCAAGGTCAAACAGCATTTCTGCCGGATGGGCTTCGAAAGTCAGTTTCCAGTTAGGGTTGGTATTATGCCCTTCCAATACTAGTTTATCCCATGCTTTGTTGGAAGGCATTCCCCATTGATAATAATTGCGCAGGGCAAACTGACGATAGGGGATATAACTACGGATATATTTGAAACGCCCATCGGTAACGGCGCGTACCGGCATGAAATGATGCAATTGATTGGCTGCTAATGCAAATTGCATCTGGCGTTTTTCTTTGTTTGCAAACTTGCCGTAAAGTGCTTTGCCCTGCATCTGTTTGGGTGGTTTTACCCCTGCAAGACTAAGTACGGTAGGCCCTAAATCCGTGAAGTTGACCAAGCTGTACTCTTTGCCTGAAGCCTGCTTGGCCAGGTGTTGCCATTTGGGCGGGAAATAGACAATCAGAGGTACTTTTAGACCGCTTTCGTACAAATATCCTTTACCACGGGGTATACAACCGCCGTGGTCACTGAAGAAAAATATAATTGTATTTTCATCCAAGCCTTTCTCTTTCAGGTCTTTCAGGAAGAATCCCAGCCAGGTATCCACGTCTTGTACTGCTTCTAAATGACCGGCATAGTCGGAACGTACTTCCGGCAAGTCGGGAACATAAGCAGGCAATGAAAGCAGTGCCGGGTATATGCCTTCCCGTGTGTAATCTCTGCGTCCGTCTGTATGGAAAGTTCGGATGCGTCCCATGTGTGAGGTTACCGTGTTGAATACAGCGAAAAAGGGTTGGTTCTTTTTTCGTTTGGGACTATTGTATGAGGCTTTGTTGCTACATTCGTCCCAACATATTTTATTGTCAGTGGTAGAGTTGTAGTGTGTCTTGCTGTTGTTTGTACAGTAATATCCGGCTTCGCGTAATTTCTGTGGAAAGAAGATGTCAGCAGGTGTATCGTAGGGCACAGGATGGATGTCCATGCTGTAAGTGCTTGAATAGCATCCGGTAATCAGTGAAGAACGGGCAGCCGAGCTCTGGGGAGCTACGGACCATGCGTTCATAAACTGTATGCCGCGGGCGGCAAGGCTGTCCGCATTGGGAGTATGTACTCCTCTGTTGCCGTAGCAACCGAATTCGTATGCACTAGTATCTTCAAAGGTGAGCCAAAGAATATTGGGCTTTTCGTTTTTTGTGTCTGCCGCCTTTGTCTGTGTGGAATACAATCCGCAGAAGGCAGTACACATTAATAAAGGTAGGTGTCTCATAAAGCATTAAGAATTAAGAACATTTGTTTCCCGCAGCTAAAGTAGTCCGTTTGTGTTTAACTGAGACTTCCTTATGTTTAAAAGTGTACCAATATTGTTTTGGCAAGTGAGGTTTCAACAATATTAGCATTGATTCAACAATATTACAAGAGGTTTAAACGCCCATTGGCATGATATTGAATAAAAAGAGAGTGAAATACTGATAACAAAGGACTAACTTTGAGCATTAAAATCTAACCATGAAAGAGATATGAAAAACATGTTGTTTATGATGGTGCTGTTTTGTGTATCATCTTTGGCAGGACAAGCACAGAATGTAAATGCGAACTCTTTTGATGATTCATTGCGTAGTGAAGCGGATAAGCTGTTGACGGAATGGATGGATGCTTTTCTGGCTTATCAGTGCACCTATTCCGATTCCGCACTTGATGGAGGAGTCTTATGCCCTGCATGTGCCCGTATGCATGGACGTATAGGTGATGCCGTACTTCCTTTGATGTATTTGGCAGAAAAGACCGGAAACCAAAAATATTTGCTTGGAGCCAAGCGCTTGATGGCGTGGATGGAGAATGTGCACCGTCCGGACGGGTCATGGATGAACGATGTACATGTATCGGATTGGAACGGTACGACGGTATTTGCAGCGATTGCTCTTTATGAAGCTTTGCATTATCACGGACATCTATTGGATGATTCAACCCATCATCATTGGAAACAGCGATTGGTAGAGGCTGGTGAGTTTATGATGAACAATCCTTTCATTTATAGCCGAAGGCGAGAAGGCATGAGAAATATGAATGTAAATTATTCTGCTTCAGCAACCTATGCACTATATGCTATCGGTGAAATGTGCAATCGGCCTGAATTTAAGAAGGAAGCCGAAGAGATAGCTTTCGGATTAAAAGAATATTTTACCGTGAATGACTGTTTCTTGTATGGCGAGGGACCTAATATCGCCTCAGAAACTCCAAACGGTTGCCGTCCGGTAGATTTGCTTTATAATGTAGAAGAATCACTGCCTAATATGGCATATTATGCAGTGATGGCAAACGACATGGAACTATTTTCGCTTGTGGAACGTTCCATGGATACTCATCTTGAGTTTATGTTACCCGATGGCGCTTGGGACAACAGTTGGGGAACACGAAGCTTTAAATGGACTTATTGGGGCGGGCGTACCAGTGATGGCTTTATGGGAGGTTATTATTTGATAGCTGCTGCCCGTCATCCGGAATATTTGGAAGCCATTCGCCGCAATATCCGTTTATTGAGTAAGGCTACCCATGGTGGACTTCTTTATGGAGGAATGCATTATTTTGCATCCGGTGTTTCTCCTTGTATTCATCATACATTTGGGCATGCCAAGGCGTTGGCTTCTTTTTTAGAACTGCCTTCTGTGAAAATGACTTCTTTGGAAAAGCTTCCCCGTGACTCCGTTTACGGAGTGAAGTTCTTTAAGGATATTCGTACGTGGCTTTTATCCCAAGGAGATTGGCGTGCCACATTTACCGGATATGACGCCGAATATAAAGTGAAAGGGACTCATCCAATGGGAGGTGCTCTTTCGTTGTTGTGGCATGCTCAGGCAGGACCTATATTTGCTGCGACTATGAACCGGTATAAATTGATTGAAGCTCCCAATATGCAGGACAATGTCCGTAAATATCTGATGGGAGGTACCCCCCGGGTTGAATTGACTCAGGATGGAGTTGCATATAGTAATCTGGACGATTTGAATACGGACATTACTTGTTTTATAGAAAACGGGTTCTGCCGATTCAATGTAAATTCTCATTTGGTTGATATCAATCAACAGTCTCCAAAGCAGGGAGAAGTACCGGTAGAGGTGAACTATGCATTTTCAGAACAAGGAGTGAGCATAAGCGTGGAACGTTGCAATGACTCGGCTTACCTTGTGTTGCCAGTTATCGCGTCGCCCAAAGAAGAGGTGAGGATAAGTACGCGAGAAGCTTCCATAAAAAAAAATAAGGGGATATTGTACATCACTTGCGAAGCAGGATATATAGATGTAGCACCGACAGATAGTGATGGACGAATCTTTAATCCGGTTCCAGGATTCTCTTTTGTACCTTTGCGAATAATACCGGAAAGTATTGGCAAGAAAATACAGATTAATATTTACTTTTGCTAATGTGTTTTATTTATTTGCCTCATAATAGATTACAAACATGAAAATACAGCAATATTTGTTAGTGCTTTTAGAAGTATTATTCCCCTACATGTTGAATGCCGATGTCACTGAAGATATTCACTTTTCCCATATTGGTTTGGAGGAAGGATTGTCGCATAGTACGATTTTTGCGATTAATCAGGATAAAGGAGGGAATTTATGGTTTGCGACGTATGATGGTGTGAATAAATATGATGGTTACAACTTTATTGTATATCGTCATCAATATACCAATCCCAAAAGTATTGCCAGCGATATATCCCGTTGCATCACAATGGATGATTCAGACCGGATTTGGATAGGAACTCGTGAGGGGTTGTCTCTTTACAATCATTATAAGGATGAATTTTCCAATTATTATTATAAGAGAAATGGTTTGAACGTAGCTGTGACCAGTATTATCCCGATAAAAAAAGATTGGTTGATGTTGGGTACTGCCGAAGGCATTCTGCTTTTTGATGTAAAGAAAGAGTGTTTCCTTTCGGATACATTATCCTCTTCTTTGCATGGATTGCAGCCGGCAGCTTTGGTACGCCAGGGTGATTGTATCTATATAGGTACTGAGGAAGGTGTATATATTTATACTTTGTCAAACGGTATTTTGGAGAAACTAGTGGATGTGCCTACTGGCATCCGGGTTCATGCCATTCTGTGCCAGATGTTTAATAGAATATGGCTGGCTACGGAGGGAGATGGACTTTATCTGTACGACATGAAGACAAAGGAGCTGAAGAATTACCGTTATGAAGATGGGAAATCAGGATTGAACTCAAACTATGTGCGTTCTTTAGCACTGGATACAGAGAATCGCCTATGGGTGGGAACCTATGGTGGATTGAATATCTACAAGGAGGGATCAGACAGTTTCTCGTCCATTAAAAGCTCTGAGATTCAGGAAGGAAGTTTATCGCAGAATTCAGTCCGGAGTATTTTCAGAGATTCGCAGGGTGGCATGTGGCTGGGTACTTACTGGGGAGGGCTGAATTATTATCATCCTTTGTGTAACCGTTTCCAGCGTATCAAACATGTCCCGTTCTTGAACTCACTCAGTAATAATGTGGTCAGTTGCATTGTTGAGGATAACAAGCATAATTTGTGGATTGGCACGAGCGATGGCGGTTTGAATTACTATGATAATGCCTCTCAGCTATATAAGAATTATCTATTCAATTCGGGCAATCTGGATGTACCTTTCAAGGATATCAAGACGGTGTATGTAGATGAGGTACAAGATAGAATATATGTGGGGGCACATGCCGGAGGAATGATGGTTTTACATCGTAAATCCGGTTACATAGAATATTATAATCGTCACAATAGCAATTTGCCGAGCAATAATATCTATTCTATTATTTCAGACGGGTATGGGGGGCTTTGGGTGGCATCGCTGGAATATTTATTGCATTTTGATATAGATAAACGCAATTTTACGATTGTTGATGTAGATGGGGACGGGCATAAATTGCAGCAATACAATCGCTTGTTGTTTTGTGACTCAAAGAAACGTATATGGGCTGGGGGAGAAATGGGAATTTCTGTTTTTAACCAGGTAGGTACCTCTTTGCTCCCTAATACGGATTTTCAGATAGCTTCTGTGTTGAAGCAAGCGTTTGTGAATTGTTTTTACGAAACATCTTCCGGATATCTGTGGATTGGAACACGTAACGGATTGTTTGCTTTGAAAGAGAGTGATAAGCAGTTTCTGCAATATACTACAGAAAACGGTCTGCCGAGTAATGTTATTTATGGAATTCTGGAAGATGCTTACGGGCGTTTATGGATAAGCACGAACCAAGGGTTGAGTTGTCTGAATTCGGAGAGTGGGAAGTTTCGTAATTTCACGATTATGGACGGATTACAAGGCAACCAGTTTAATGCTGGGGCTTATTGTCGAAAAGACAATGGCTACATGTTGTTTGGTGGAGTCAACGGCATTACTTCATTCCGTCCTGAAACGTTGATTGATAATCCTTATGCTCCCAAACCTGTGATCAATAAATTATTTGTTCATAATAAGGAGGTATTACCGGATGATGAAACCGGAATTTTAAAGGAAAGTATTACATACGTGAATCGTATAACTTTATCTTCATCTCAGAATTCATTCGCCATTTCTTTTGTCGTTTCCAATTATATAGCGGGTAAACATAATACATTTACCTACAAACTGGAGGGATATGATAATGTATGGTATAAGCAGAATGATATCAGCCTTGTTTCTTACTCCAATTTGCCAGCAGGGGATTACACTTTTTGTATAAAAGCAGCGAACAATGATGGTAAATGGAATGAGGAACCCGCCATACTTCATATACATATATTGCCGGTTTGGTATTCTACTTGGTGGGCGCTTTCCTTGTTTGCTTTGTCGTTTGCTTTGTTGGTGTTCGGTATCGTACGCTTCTTCTGGCTACGCAAGAGTATGCAGGCTGAAATACGAATGGAACGGCTTGATAAAGAAAAGCGGGAAGAGATAAGCCAGATGAAAATCCGTTTTTATGTTAATATCTCGCACGAGTTACGGACTCCGTTGACTTTGATTGTTGCGCCTTTGCAGGAATTACTTGATCGTATCAGCGGGCATTGGGAGCATGAGCAGTTGCTTTATGTGCAGCGGAATACCAACCGCCTCTTGCATTTGGTTAATCAGTTAATGGATTTCCGGCGTGCTGAGTTAGGGATATTTGAACTCAGGGCTGTGTATTCCAATGCTTATAAGCGGATATTGAACTGTTTTATGAATTATGAAAGTTTGTCTAAAAGGAAGGATATAGACTATAACTTCTATACAGAGTTGCAAGATAAAAATGTTCTTTTCGATGAGAACTATCTGGATTTAATTGCAAATAATCTGCTTTCGAATGCCTTTAAATATACCGAAGTCGGCGAAAGTATCATTGTGAAACTTTACATAGAAGATGACAATCTTGTCTTGCAAGTAATAGATACGGGCATTGGCATCCCATTGGAGAAGCAGGAAAAGATTTTTGAACGTTTCTATCAGATAGAAAATGGACGTGAAGGGAGTGGTATCGGACTCTCATTGGTTCAACGTCTGGTGGAATTACATCATGGGCGGATTGTTCTACAGAGTGAAGTCGGTAAAGGTTCTACCTTTACGATTTATCTGCCGCAAGATGAATCCGTATATACACAAGAAGAGTTGTTAGGAAGAAGTGGGGATGAAGGAGAACAACGTGTATATTCCACCAATGCAAACGACATTTATATCGGTGATGACGAAAAGTTCGGGGAAGAAGTTAGTACGGATGAGGAAAACTGTAAACGTGGTACTATTTTGGTCGTAGAGGACAATAGGGAATTAAGGCAGTACTTGGTGAACGGCCTGTCTGCGCTGTTTGATATATTGGAAACGGAGAATGGGCAAAAAGCGCTGGATATACTGAAAGACAAGGATGTAGATTTGATTATAACAGATGTCATGATGCCTGTAATGGATGGCGTTAGGTTATGTAAGTTAGTGAAACAGAATCTACGTACTTGTCATATTCCGGTTTATATGTTGTCTGCCAAAGTGGATATCAAGTATCAGTTGGAAGGTTTACAGGTAGGAGCCGATGATTACATTGCCAAGCCTTTCTCTATGGAAGTGTTGAGAACCAAGATTCTGAATATGCTGCGTACACGTTATCGCATATTCGAGCGATATTCCAATATGACGGAAATAAGACCGGAAAAGCTTACGAGCAATACGATGGATGAGGAACTGTTGCGAAAGGCTATTGCTGTCGTTGAGAAAAACATGGACAATGTGGAATTTTCTACAGAACAGTTTGCGCGTGAGATGAATATGAGCCGTTCAAATCTTCATTTGAAATTAAAGGCAATAACGGGAAAATCGGCTATTGATTTTATACATAAGATACGTTTTAATCGGGCATGCCAGTTATTGAAAGAAGGAAAGTATACCGTTTCAGAAATCAGTTTTATGGTGGGATATAACACTCCTTCTTATTTTGCGGCACGTTTCAAGAAGTATATCGGTTGTTTGCCTACAGAATATGGAAAGAAATAGTATAAATCATCAGGTTATGAAGATGCGTATTATTGGAACGTTGATTACCATCTTGGGGTTGTCGGTCTCGTGGGGGCAAACGGATTTATGTCGGCCGTCTGTATTTAAGGATGGTAGCATTTGGAAAGGAAGTGATGTGATAGAAATGTTCACCTTGACCAATGCAAGCGGCATGTCTATCAAAGTGACAAATTATGCCGCTTCGCTGACTGACGTTTCCGTTCCTGACAGACAAGGGCAGTTTGAACATGTGGTTTTAGGATTTGACAGTCTGGAATCTTATCTGGAAAGACATCCTAAGTTTGGAGCTACCGTAGGAAGGTTTGCCAATCGCATTAGAAATGCAGAATTCAGCTTGAACGGGCAAACTTATCATCTGGAAAAAAACAATAAAGAACATTCCATTCATGGTGGAACAAACGGGTTCAATCGTCAAGTCTTTAAAACAGACACATTTTATACCGTCAAAGATACGGCTATCGTGGTATTCAAATACAAAAGTACTCACTTGGAAGGCGGATTTCCCGGCAATATAGAGCTTTCAATAGCTTATAAACTGACTAATCATAATGAGATTGTTCTGGAATATACAGCTACTACGGATAAGCCTACGGTAGTTAATTTTACAAATCATAGTTATTTTAATCTGACAGGTTGCACCAGAAACGTGTTGAATCATATTTATAGGATTTATGCGGATTCCATAACTCCTACCGATTCCATGGGTATCCCTACCGGAGAGTTAATGCCTGTGGTGGGTACTGTATATGATTATACTTCTCCACAATCGGTGGAAAAAAGAGTACAGAAAATGGGAAAAGGATATGATGTGAATTATAGACTGGATAAATACCCAGATTCGTTAGAGTTGGCAGCTATCGTAGTGGAACCTATATCCGGTAGAGTGTTGAAAGCATACACTACTGAACCGGGAATGCAATTTTATATTCCAAATTCAAATATGGATTATCTTATTGGTCATGGTGAAAAGAAATATGGCCGATATTATGGATTTTGTCTTGAAATGCAGCATTTCCCCGATGCTCCCAATAATCCTCAATTTCCTGCTACAAGTTTGTTGCCGGGAGAAATATATCGGCAGGTCACTATTTATAAATTTGAAACAATATCAGAATAATATATTTAATCAACTAAAGTTTACTAATTATGAAAAAGAAAACATGGAAAAGATGTGTATGTATGATTGGAGTAGTTCTTTTTGCGGTAACGGGTTTGAATGCCAATAATAGAGTGCCTGATAGTCCTATTAAGAAAACAAGAAGCAATACTTTTATTATAGAGAAAGAAAAAGCGTGGGAGCCGGCAGGTGAAGGTGTGGCCAGACAGATTATGGGCTATGATGGGCAAGTAATGTTGGTTAAAGTCAAATTTGAGAAAGGGGCTATAGGAACTCCTCACACGCATTACCACACGCAAACGACTTATGTGGTAAGTGGTAAATTTGAGTTTACAGTGGGTGATGAAAAGAAGATTGTGGAAGCGGGAGACGGTATTTATATTGAACCGGATATTTTGCATGGCTGCGTTTGTCTGGAGCCTGGAGTTTTGATTGACTGTTTTGCTCCGATACGAGCTGATTTCTTGAAATAAGCCTTGAAAAGATGTTTTGTACAATTTGTTTTTCGTGCAATCCAAGCAGATAAAGCTATTGCTTAATCGGATGATTTTCCTTTTGTGGTAATCTGTGAAGTTGTTTTTGCACAAAAATAGTGTGTAGTGAACAATATTGGTATGGAAAAAGTGTAAAAGTAAAAGTAACAAAAACAATACTTTTGCACTTTTTTTAGTGCTTGTCGTATGTTTGTCATCAGAAAAATTCTAAAGTTAAACCTTAGATTATTTATTATGTACAAATTGAAAGAATTGTTTTTAATGTTTATCCTCGCTTTTGTCAGTTTGGCTGCATACGCACAAAGTTTGACAGTAACTGGTAAGGTGATTGATAGTGAAGGATATGAAGTGATTGGAAGTAGTGTAACCATTAAAGGTGTTGCCGGTGTTGGAACAGTTACCGACGTAAATGGTAACTATACTCTGAAAGTGAATGATGCATCCAAAGATGTATTGGTTTTCTCGTATGTAGGTATGACTCCGCAAGAAGTGAAAGTCAATAACCGAAGTGTAATCAATGTGACTCTACAGGCTGATGCCGTATTACTGGAAGACGTTGTGGTAATTGGTTATGCTGCCGTTCCTCGTAGAGATTTGACCGGGTCGGTAACCTCCGTTAGCAGCAAAGAACTTTCTAAAGTGCCAGTAAGTGATGTTACACAAGCCTTGACCGGACGCATGGCAGGTGTGATGGTGCAGCAGAGTGAAGGTACTCCGGGTGCTTCCATTTCCGTACGTGTGCGTGGAGGTATCTCTATCACACAAAGTAACGAACCTCTTTACATTATCGACGGCTTTCCCAGTGAAGACGGTATGTCTACCCTCGACCCCGCTGAAATTGAAACCATTGACGTGTTGAAGGATGCTTCGGCCACTGCCATCTATGGTGCTCGTGGTGCCAATGGTGTAGTTGTAATCACTACGAAGAATGGTAGTAAATCAGGTGGCAAGGCTACAGTGACTTTTGACAGTTATGTCGGTGTCAAAAAGATTGCAAACAAATTGGATGTACTTAATGCCGGTGAATTTGCCAGATTGGATTACGAACGTACATTGTGGAGAATGGGTACAGGAGATTCCGGTGCGGATGGTATGACCAAATGGGAAGAGAGATACGGTAAGTTCAGCGATCTCGCTTCCATATATAATGGTCGCAAGGGTATCGACTGGCAAGATGAAACCTTGGGTCGTAATGCTATTACTCAAAACTATCGTGTAGGTGTATCCGGAAAGACGGAGAAGATGAATTACAGTCTGGCTTACTCATACTACAACGAAGAAGGTGCTATGGTATACAGCGGTAGTAAAAAGCATAACATCTCATTCAACATGAATCATGAGATAAACAAATGGTTAACGGTAAATTCACGTATCAGTTACGACCAGATGCGTGTGGAAGGCATGGGTACATCAGAAGGTGGTGACCGCTTCAACAAGATGCAGCACATCTTGCAGTATCGTCCTACAGTAGGTATTATGGGGGTAGATGAAGATTTATTATACGGCGAAGATCCTCTGTTGGCAGATGATAATGGCAACGTTATGCAGAATCCGCTGATTTCGGCAGCAGAAGAGCTCAACGATAGGGAATGGCGTACTTTCCAGGCCAATGGTGGCGCTACCATTAAGCTGCTGAAAGGACTATCTTTCCGTAGTACGGTAGGTATGCGCTATCAGACTCGCCGTAATGATGTATTCTATGGTGATGAGTCTATTACAGGTAAGCGTTCCAGTATTCAAGGTTCAATTACTAATTTGGAAAATAGCAGTTTTCAGACTTCCAATGTTTTGACCTATTCTTGGAAAAACAAAATTCATGACTTTACAGTCATTGCCGGACATGAATATGTGGAAAGATGGTCACGCAGCTTTTCTGCAAGTGCCAGTCAGTTTCCGAATGATGAAATAGGTTTGGGAGACCTCTCACTGGGTGTTCCAGGTGTTCCCACTTCCAGTGAAAACTACGATGATAAATTGCTTTCCTTCTTTGGACGTATAAACTACAACCTGATGGATAAATATCTTTTTACTGCTTCAGTCCGTGCTGACGGTTCTTCCAAGTTCGGTAAGAACAACAAGTGGGGATATTTCCCGGCTTTCTCGGCTGCATGGCGTTTAAGCGAAGAAGAATTTATCAAGGATCTGGGAATCTTCTCCGACTTAAAATTCCGCATCGGTTATGGACTTGCGGGTAACAATCGTATTGGTAGTTATCAAAGTCTTGCTCTTATGAATTCTGTTACTGCTGCCAATGGCAACGGTGCACAAGCAGGCTATGCTTCTCGTCAGGTGCCTAATCCCGATTTGAAATGGGAGGCAAATAAGACATTCAACGTAGGAATAGATTTTGGTTTCTTGAACCAGCGTATCACATTCTCGCCGGAATTCTACATCAATCGCAGTAGCAACTTGCTGCTGAATGCCAAACTGCCTAACTCTTCCGGTTATACTAGTATGGTTATCAACGCAGGCGAAACTCAAAATTCGGGTGTGGATTTGACTATCAATACGGCAAACATCGTATCCAAAGATTTTACTTGGAACACTTCGGTTACTTTCTCCCACAACAAGAACAAGGTTAAGAAACTGACAGGTGAAGATGTACAGTTGTATCTGGCCAACTTTGGTTATAGTGGTGCGGGGGCATCCCATCAGATTGGAGTAAATCAACCATTGGGACAATTCTACGGTTATGTGACTGACGGATTGTATCAGGTGGAAGACTTCAATTACGATGCTACAACCAAAACTTATACATTGAAGGACGGTGTACCTTATCATGGCGACAAGAAGAATATCCAGCCAGGTTACTGGAAATTTAAGAACGTGGACGGTAGTGAAGACAACCAAATTACTGAAAGTGATAAGACCATTATTGGTAATGCCTTGCCTGATTTCTATGGCGGTATCAACAATACTTTCAGTTGGAAGGATTTTGACTTGAGCATCTTCTTTACTTACAGCTATGGTGCGGAAGTACTGAATGCTACTAAGTTGACCAATACCAAGACTGCCCTTACTAATAAAAACGTTCTGTCGGTAGCTGATGATGCTCATCGTTGGGTGACTATTAATGCCAATGGTGAACTGATTACGAATCCGGAAGAACTGGCAGCAGTGAACCAGGGAAAAACAGTAGCTCATTTCGGTGATAACGGATCCAACAACACCTACATTCATTCTTGGGCCATTGAAGATGCTTCTTATTTGAAATTGAGTAATATCACTTTAGGGTATACCTTCCCCAAGAAAGTGATAAATAAAATTGGTCTGACCAAATTGCGTCTGTATGCAACGGGCAATAATTTGTTTACATGGACTCCTTATACCGGTTTCGATCCGGAAGTATCTACCATGAGTAGCGCGTTAACTCCCGGTGTCGATTTCGGTGCTTACCCCAGAAGCCGCTCTTTCGTATTTGGTGTGAACGTAGCATTTTAATTAGAATTAAAAAGGGAATAATAAGATGAAAAACAAAATGATATATGCGCTTGGCGCAATGATGCTTGTAGGGGTTGCTTCTTGTGACCTGACTGAAAAGCCCAGCTCATTCTACGAGAAAGATACTTATTTCGTGACAGAAGGAAAAGCCCAGATGGCTGTAGTCGGAATCTATGACTGTCTTGAAACTACAGACTATTATGGACAAAATATCATGCCGTTCTTTGGGTCGGACGACATGTTCATGGTACGTGGAACCGGTTCGGACGGAACTCGCCGTGACATATCCCACTATCTGTACAATGCTTCTAATACTTGGATTGCTAGTGTATGGAGATGTGCTTACCAAGCTCTCGATCGTGCCAATGTGGCTATTGCCAGCATCGAGGCTATGTCAGGTTTTGCAGAAAACAAAAACCTGCAGGAAATTGACGGGCAAGCTCGATTCCTCCGTGCCTACATAGCTTTTGACCTAGTGAAATTCTTTGGTGATGTACCGTTCAGCACGGAATATACGAATGGTTTTGCTAATACATCCAAACCTCGTACCGACCGTGAGCTGATTTATGACCAAATCATCGAAGATTTGAATTATGCAAAAACATATTTGAAATCTGGTCGTGAAGTGGCTTCTTCTGAAATACCTTGTAGCGGTGCTGCCCATACTTTACTGATGCGTGTCTATTTGCAACGCGCTGGCTATAGCCTGAACTGTTCATCGCGTCAATTGACCCGTCCGGATGATACTACCCGAAAGGGATATTTTGAAGCGGTGATTAAAGAATGGGAAGCTCTGAAGGCTGAAGGCTACCATGGTTTTTATGCAGGTGGTTATGAGCAACTGTTTAAGAACTATTCTCAGCTGACATTGGACAATCAGGAATCTCTTTGGGAGATCGCTTTCGAACCCAACCAAGGTTTGAAGGACAATGCCGGTGTATGGGCAACTTACAACGGACCACTTGTAGATGCTCCGGGAAGTTATCCCGGCACAAGCAGTTATATGGGACGTGCCAATGCTTTCTTTGTGGTATTACCATATTGGAAGTCTTTCTATGAGTCAAATGAGGATGGAAGCATAAAAGATGTACGTCGTGACGTGAATTTCGTGGATTATGCTATCAAGTGGGACAAAAATAAAGAAACTCAGGAAAAATCGCATACTTCTGCCGATATCAACAAAAATCTGAACAGATATCCGGGCAAATGGCGCAGAGAATGGATGGCTCCGGGTTTTGTGGATCCCAACAATACAGGCGTCAATTATGCTCCGTTGCGTTATGCTGATGCTGTTCTGATGGCAGCTGAAGCTTATAACGAAATCGGCAACACAACCGAAGCATGGAAACTATTGAATGACGTCCGTGTACGTGCCGGTGCTACTCCTATAAGTACAGCCAATTATTCAAGCTTGTTGAAGGCTCCGAAATTGTATGATTTGCCATTTATTCCGGATGGTGATGATGCCGGCAGATTCCGTACAGCATTGTATTGGGAACGTGCTTTTGAACTTTGCTACGAAGGTCAACGTAAATATGATTTACTACGATGGGGTATTCTGGAAGCATCTTTAAAAGCTGCTCAGAACTACATGGAATCATGGATTCCGGGACCAGATGAATATATAACGGATGCTGCACGTAAAGATTGGAATCCGGTGAAATGGGCTAAGTCCAATTACGTAGCAGGCCACAACTTTACCACAGGCAAGCATGAACTTTACCCCATTCCATTGGCCGAAATCCAATCGAACGCGGCTTTGAATGGAGAAAACAATCCGGGATTTGAGTAATTTCATTTTCTGGGTATGAACTGACAATGGATGGAGAAAGTATAAACATCTTACTGTTTCTCCATCCTTGTATGTAAGGATGATAATTTGAGCAGATATAACCTATAGAATATGCATATATTTATGAAGAAATTTTTATTATTTTGTTACGCAGTTGCTACATTGCAGGGATTCTCTGGCTGTTCACCCAGTCAACCAAAGGAAGATTACGGCTGGTTGAAAAACGCGATAGACACTTCTGTGCAACAACTGGAAGAAACAGTGGCGGATGTAGGGGATTCAGTCTTGTTGCCCCGTTCCATCTGGACGGGATACGATATGGATTTTCTCTGTAGCCAGTTACAAAGAGAGCCTGTAACTTTTAAAGACTCCTTGCGGATGAAACCTGTGAAAGATGCCTTGGGAAGCCGTAGATATTGCAGTTCCATCTATGATTGGACAAGCGGTTTTTTCCCCGGAAACTTGTGGTACGCATATCAGTTGACTGGTATAGAAGACTTGAAAAAAGATGCGGTGAAATTTACGAATTACCTATATCCGTTGAAAGATTATAAAGGTACACACGATATCGGATTCATGGTGAATTGCAGTTATGGTAATGCGCACCGTCTGTCTCCTGCCGACACTATCCGTCAGATATTGGTACAGACTGCTGATAATTTGTGCGGTCGTTTCGACTCGAACATAGGCTGTATCCGTTCCTGGGATTTTGGGAAGTGGAATTTCCCTGTGATTATTGATAATATGATGAATCTGGACTTATTGTTTTACGTCAATCATCTTACGAATGATTCCAAGTATAAAGAAGTCGCATTGAGACATGCTGAGACAACAATGAAAAACCACTTTAGAAACGATCATTCGTCCTACCATGTAGTAAGCTACAATAGCGATGGCAGCGTAGAAATGAAATGTACGCATCAGGGGAAAAATGATGATTCCTCATGGGCGCGCGGACAAGCTTGGGGAGTATATGGATATACATCCTGTTATCGTGAGTCGAAAGATGCAGCCTTCTTACAGCAAGCCCAAAATATCGCGGCATTAATCATGGAACGTGTAAAGACTGACGATGCGATTCCTTTGTGGGACTACGATGCCCCGAACACACCGGAGACGCCTCGTGATGCATCTGCCGCCTCTATCACAGCTTCTGCCCTGATAGAGCTCAGTACTCTTGTAGAGGACGGACAAGTCTATTTTGATTACGCCGAGAAACTGCTCAAGTCTCTCTCTTCCGATGCTTACTTGGCAAAAGTCGGCACCAACCAGGGATTTATTCTGATGCACTCTACAGGTTCATTGCCTAATGGTTCTGAAATTGATACACCTATCAATTATGCCGATTATTATTATCTGGAGGCTTTAGTCCGATATATGCAAGTAAAAGGAATTGATTATAAATCGCTATAAACGAAATTAATATACCATGAAGATAACAAAGTATATTCTTAGCTTTATTTTTCTGTTGGTTGTATTATGTGCGGAAGCACAGCAGTTGCGGAAGGAAGCTTTCGGCTTGCTGAATCTGGATTATCCGGGATTGG
>NZ_JBCNZM010000074.1:0-23061 GCF_040227615.1 Bacteroides sp. RTP31139st1_H2_RTP31139_211217
ACTCCTTATAAAGAAAATGGCAACCATTCACAGGGTTGCCATTTCTTATATCTTCCTATGTTGTAATATAGTAGAGCGAACTTATTCCACCGTTACAGCCGTACCGCATGCCGTAACCATCAACATGCTGCCACTGCCTCCTACCGTTTCATAGTCCAAGTCTACACCAATCACGGCATTGGCACCCATAGCACGGGCATGTTCTTGCATCTCGCGCAAGGCTATATCTTTAGCTTCGCGCAGCACTTCTTCATAAGAGCCACTTCGCCCACCCACCACGTCGCGGATGCTGGCAAAGAAATCGCGGAATACATTGGCACCGATAATCGTTTCACCGGAAACGATGCCATAATAGCGGGTGATACGTCCACCCTCAATAGTCGGGGTTGTTGTTACTAACATAATTCATTTTTTTAGTTGTTGACATATTAGACGCAAGGAATGAAAGAAAGGTTGCAAAGCTTTGCTTTGGTCAGAACATCCGGCTGACACGAACTATACCTGCCACCAGCACATCTATCTCCTCCCGGGTATTGTAAAGCCCGAAAGATGCACGCACTGTTCCTTCGATGCCAAGACGCTGCATCAATGGTTGGGCACAGTGATGTCCCGTGCGTACGGCAATGCCAAGACGGTCGAGCAATGTACCCATATCAAAATGATGGATATCACCTACCAGAAACGATATGACACTACCCTTGTCTTCTGCCTCGCCGAAGATACGCATACCGGGAATCTCTTTCAGCCGTTGCATGGCATACTGGGTCAATTCGTGTTCATAGGCGGCAATCTTGTCCATCCCAACCAGCGAAACGTAGTCCAAAGCTTTGGCAAGTCCGGTAGTACCGATATAATCCGGCGTACCGGCTTCAAACTTGAAGGGCAATTCATTGAAGGTAGTCTTTTCAAAAGATACATGCTGAATCATCTCTCCACCGCCCTGATAGGGAGGTATCCTATCCAGCCACCCCTCTTTACCATAAAGCACCCCTACCCCCGTAGGACCATACACCTTGTGCGCGGAGAAAACGAAGAAATCGGCATCCAGATCCTGCACATCTACCGGCATGTGGGGAATGGACTGGGCACCGTCCACAAGCACCGGAACACCCTGCTCATGGGCAAAAGCAATCATCTCCTTGACGGGATTGACCGTACCCAGCACATTGGAAACATGCGCCACACTGACAATCCTGGTACGTTCGGAGAACAACTGCCTATATTCGTCCAATAAGAGTTCGCCCTTGTCATTCATCGGAATCACCTTGATGGTAATTCCACGCTTGGCGGCAAGCAGCTGCCAGGGAACAATGTTGCTATGGTGTTCCATCACAGAAAGAATCACCTCATCCCCCTCCTGCATAAATTCCTCACCAAAGCTGGAGACAAGCAGGTTGATACTCTCCGTCGTACCACGGGTGAAGACAATCTCATTCGTGCTGCGAGCATTGATGAAACGTCTCACCGTCTCACGCGAGGCCTCGTGCAGCTCTGTAGCCTGCTGCGACAGGAAGTGCACTCCGCGATGCACATTGGCATTCACCGAATAATATTCGTCCGTAATGGCATTTACTACCTGGCGAGGTTTCTGCGTAGTCGCGCCGTTGTCCAGATAGACCAACGGCTTGCCATATACCTCACGGGAAAGGATAGGGAAATCAGCTCGAAGCCTCTCCCCCAGCCCCTCTCCCATAGGGAGGGGAGCCAAGATACTACTCTTATTTATATCGTTGTTCATAATGAATCGAAATTATAAGCTATCACTTGCAGATGGCGCACCCCTGGCATTTGTTCAGTTCCCCCCGGAAACGCTTCTCTACCAGCAGATGCAGACGGTCTTTCAAAGCATCCAAACGGATGGTGTCGATAACTTCGTTGACAAAAGCGAACATCAGCAGCAGGCGCGCCTCGCGCACCGGGATACCACGCTGCCGCATATAGAAGAGAGCGCTTTCATCGAGCTGCCCCACCGTAGCGCCGTGACTGCACTTCACGTCATCTGCATAAATCTCCAGCTGAGGCTGGGTGTACATATGTGCATCTCGGGTGGCACAAAGATTGCGGTTGGTCTGTTGCGAACTGGTGTGCTGTGCGTCAGGGCGCACTAAAACCAGACCGGCAAAGGCACCTACAGCCTGCTCGTCAAGGACATACTTATAAAGCTCATTGCTGGTACAGTTGGGCACGGCATGGTCGATTGTCGTATGATTGTCCACATGCTGATTCTTGTCTGCAATGGCCATACCGCACAGATTCAGCTCCGCATGTTCACCGGCAAGCGTCACACAGGTTGTATTCCGTGTAGTTCCGTTGTGCAAGGTCATACCATTCAGCAATACATTACTATTGGCTTCCTGCCTTACATACATATTGCTGATACGTACCGTACTGGTGTGTGTCTCTTCGAGTTCATAAAAATCGAAAATGGCATTCTCACCGGCAAAGATTTCTATCACCTGCGTTGCCAGGAAGTTCACGCCGTCCATCGCATGGTCACACACCAACAAGCGGGCTTGTGCACCCTCCTCCAGAATAATCAGCACACGGCGGTTCACCATAAAATTGACGTCACCACGCAGGATATTCACCAGCTGAATAGGTTTCTCTACCACCACGTTCTTAGGAACATAAAACAGAACGCCGTCTTGTGCAAAAGCGGTGTTGAACGCCGTCACCCCATCCTCTGCCGTATCAGCCAACTTGCCATAATATTTCTTCACCAAATCGGGATGTTTCTCGGCCACCTCCTTCAGGCTGCCGAAGATAACCCCTTCAGGCAGATGGGACTTAGGCAAAGCCCTGCCATAAAAAGCATCGTTCACCACAAAATAAAGAGCAGTGCTCATATTGGGAACATCGCACTTGAACACTTCATAAGGATTCACCGGAATTTCCAACCGGTTCAAGTTCAAGCCATAATCCGGCTCAAAGAACTTGCTGATATCCGTATATTTGTATTTCTCCTCCTTACGGGTGGGAAAGCCCAAGCGCTCAAAGTCAGCAAAAGCAGCGGCACGCGGCGCATTCAGCACCTCGGCACTATGCCGGCATATCATCGCCTCCGTTTGGGAGAAAAGGTCTATGTATTGTTGCTCTACACTCATGTTTTCAGATTATGAGTTTATAATTCACCTGCTTCTTTCCTTATCCAATCGAAGCCACGTGTTTCAATCTCCTTCGCCAATTCCGGTCCACCGGTCTTTACGATACGTCCACCCAGCAGTACATGTACCGTATCGGGTTTGATATAGTCCAACAACCGCTGGTAGTGGGTAATGACCATAGCACTGGTTTCCGCAGTCTTGAGTTTGTTGAAACCGTCGGCCACAATACGCAAAGCATCCACATCCAATCCGGAATCCGTCTCGTCCAAAATAGCAAAAGTCGGTTCCAACATCGCCATCTGGAATATCTCGTTACGCTTCTTTTCACCGCCGCTGAAACCTTCGTTCACGCTACGGTTGGCCAGCTTGTTGTCCAACTCCACAATGGCACGCTTCTCGCGCATCAGCTTCAGGAACTCACTGGCCGACAAAGCAGGCAGATGGCGGTACTTGCGTTGCTCATTCACAGCCGCACGCATGAAGTTCACCATCGACACGCCCGGAATCTCTACCGGAGCCTGGAAAGAAAGAAAGATTCCTTCATGTGCACGGTCCTCAGGACTCATGGCAAGCAAGTCCTTGCCATTAAAGGTAATTGAGCCGCGCGTCACTTCGTAAGCAGGATGGCCAACCAACACATTACTCAACGTACTTTTACCAGCACCGTTCTGTCCCATCAGTGCATGTACTTCTCCATCACGTATGGTCAAGTTGATGCCTTTCAATATTTCTTTGCCATTGATGCTGGCATGCAGGTCTTTTATCTCTAACATCTTTATATTTACTATTTGACTATTTACAATTTACTATTTATAAATCACCCCACGCTTCCTTCCAGCGAAATGGCAAGCAATTTCTGCGCTTCTACGGCAAACTCCATCGGAAGTTTATTCAAAACCTCTTTGGCATAACCGTTCACAATCAGCCCCACGGCATCTTCCGTAGAAATACCGCGCTGATTGCAGTAGAATATCTGGTCCTCACTGATTTTGCTGGTAGTGGCCTCATGCTCCACGATGGCCGTTTCATTGTGAATATCCATGTAGGGGAAAGTATGCGCGCCGCATTTGTCACCAAGTAGCAAGGAGTCGCACTGGCTGTAATTACGAGCATTGTCCGCTTTCTGTGCCACGCGCACCAAGCCGCGGTAAGAGTTTTCGCTCTTTCCGGCAGAAATGCCTTTGCTCACAATGGTGCTCCGGGTATTCTTGCCCAGATGAATCATCTTTGTTCCCGTGTCTGCCTGCTGAGGGTTATTGGTTACTGCCACACTATAGAACTCCGCTGTCGAATTGTCGCCGGAAAGGATGCAAGACGGATACTTCCAGGTAATGGCCGAACCTGTTTCCACTTGTGTCCAAGACAGTTTACTGTCCACCCCTTTACAATGGCCACGCTTCGTCACAAAGTTATAGACACCACCCCGGCCCTCGGCATCACCGGGATACCAGTTCTGCACGGTGCTGTATTTCACTTCTGCACGGTCGTGCACTACAATTTCCACAATGGCCGCGTGCAACTGGTTCTCGTCACGCATCGGAGCCGTACACCCTTCCAGATAAGAAACGTACGAATCATCATCCGCCACAATCAAGGTTCTTTCGAACTGCCCCGTATTGCGGGCATTGATGCGGAAATAGGTGGACAACTCCATCGGACAGCGTACCCCCTTCGGGATATAGACAAAAGAACCGTCGGAGAACACCGCCGAGTTCAGTGCCGCAAAGAAGTTGTCACGATAAGGCACCACCGAACCGAGATATTTCTGTACCAAGTCGGGATGCTCGTGTACAGCCTCGCTGAACGAGCAGAAGATGATTCCTTTCTCCATCAGTGTCTCCTTGAAGGTAGTCTTTACAGACACCGAGTCCATAACGGCATCCACAGCCATACCGCTTAACGCCATCTGTTCTTCCAGCGGAATGCCCAGCTTATTGAAAGTCTTTATCAACTCAGGGTCTACCTCATCCATGCTTTTCGGTCCTTCCTTCTTCTTCGTAGGGTCGGCATAGTAGGATATGGCCTGATAATCTATTTCGGGAATGCGGAGATGTGCCCATGTAGGCATCTCCAATGTCAGCCAGTGGCGATATGCCTTCAGGCGGAACTCCAGCAACCATTCCGGTTCTCCCTTCTTCTCAGAGATAAGCCGCACTACATCTTCATTCAGCCCGCGCTCAATGATGTCTGTATGCACGTCGGTCGTGAAACCGTACTTATACTTCTCCTGAGTGAGTTCCTTTACATATTTATTGGGTTCTTCTTGTTGCATCACTTCTATAATTACAAATTATGAATTACAAAATCACGGTTCACGGTATCAGTCAAAGTCTCCGTTTACAATCTGCTCCGTAACCGCCTTTGCTGCGGGAAAGAATATCCCGGCAAACTCTTCCATAGGATAATATAACACTGATTCTTTCTTTTTTGTTTTGCTAATCAGCGTATTGTCTCCGTCTATAAATTCGATGACACCAATCAGCAGGCTCGTCAGCAGGAGGTACTTCAAAGCCCCTAGACCAGCCCCCAACCAATGATTGAGCCAGCCCAGCGAGACGGCCTCCATTGCCCGGGTCAGCAGAGAAGCCACCAGGGAGAAGAGCAAAGGAACAGCCAGCCAGATGAAGACAAATGCCAGTACTTGCGCCACTGTCATAGAGTCTGTCAACATGGGGCACAGCTTCACTGCCAACGAGGCATACAAAGCCTTTGCCGCCAGCAGACCGACAATCAGCCCCAGCAGAGAGGCCAATTGCTTCACAAAACCTTTCATGAAGCCGATGATTGCGCCCAAGCCGAAAGCAGCCAATATGATGATATCTATAATTGCCATAAAATTAATGTACCAATGTGACAATATGCTAATGTGCCAATATGCTAATGGGTCAATGAGCAAATAACTAATATGCAAAATGTGCCAATTGCCCTGCGGCATTTTCTGTACGCGCAGCCAATTGGCACATTAGCATATTTGCACATTATTCAATTATAATGTTTGCTTCACTTCTATTTCTTCGTAAGATTCGATAATATCGCCCACCTTGATGTCGTTGCAGTTTGTCAGGCTGATACCGCACTCGAAGTTGGTACCTACCTCCTTCACGTCGTCCTTGAAGCGCTTCAGGGCATTGATGGCACCCGTAAAGATTACGATACCGTCGCGTATCAAACGGGCCTTGTCGCTGCGTTTCACCTTTCCGGTCTTGACCATGGCACCTGCCACCAGTCCCACCTTCGTGATGTTGAACACTTCGCGCACCTCGATGGTTGCCGTTATCTGCTCCTTCAATGTCGGTGCCAGCATACCTTCCATGGCAGCCTTCACCTCTTCGATGGCATCGTAGATGACGGAGTACTTGCGGATATCCACACCCTCCTGCTCTGCCATCTTGGCGGCAGCACCCGAAGGACGTACCTGGAAACCGACGATAATCGCATCCGAAGCGGCAGCCAGCGAGACATCCGATTCGGAAATCTGACCGACACCCTTGTGGATTACGTTTACCTGCACCTGCTCCGTAGACAGCTTGATTAAAGAGTCGCTCAACGCTTCCACAGAACCGTCCACGTCACCCTTCACAATCACGTTCAGCTCATGGAAGTCACCCAGCGCCAGACGGCGGCCCACTTCGTCGAGCGTCAGCATCTTCTGCGTACGCAAACCTTGTTCACGCTGCAACTGTTCGCGTTTGTTGGCAATCTCGCGTGCTTCCTGCTCCGTTTCGATTACGTGGAACGTGTCGCCAGCAGCAGGTGCACCGTTCAAGCCCAATATCAGGGCAGGTGTAGAAGGACCAGCCTCCTGCATGCGTTGGTTACGCTCATTGAACATAGCCTTCACCTTACCGTAGCTGGTACCCGCCAGCACGATGTCGCCCATTTTCAAGGTACCGTTGGAAACGAGTACCGTAGCCACATAGCCACGACCCTTATCCAATGAGGACTCGATAATGGAACCGGTAGCACGGCGGTTCGGGTTTGCTTTCAACTCCAGCATTTCTGCTTCGAGCAGCACTTTCTCCATCAACTCGGGTACACCGATACCCTTTTTGGCAGAGATATCTTGCGACTGATACTTACCGCCCCACTCTTCCACCAAGAAGTTCATGGCAGCCAGCTCTTCCTTAATCTTGTCGGGGTTGGCAGTCGGTTTATCAATCTTATTGATTGCAAATACAATAGGAACACCCGCAGCCATGGCATGGTTGATGGCTTCCTTTGTCTGCGGCATCACGTTGTCGTCAGCAGCCACAATGATGATGGCAATATCCGTAGCTTTGGCACCACGGGCACGCATGGCGGTAAACGCCTCGTGGCCCGGAGTATCGAGGAATGTAATCTTACGTCCGTCGTCCAGCGACACGTGGTAGGCACCGATGTGCTGTGTGATACCACCCGCTTCACCGGCAATCACATTCGCCTTACGGATATAGTCGAGCAATGAAGTCTTACCGTGGTCTACGTGACCCATCACCGTTACAATCGGAGCGCGAGGTTCCAAATCTTCCTCATCATCCTCTTCCTCTACGATGGCCTGCGCCACTTCTGCGCTTACATATTCTGTCTTGAAGCCGAATTCCTCAGCCACCAAGTTGATGGTCTCGGCATCCAGACGCTGGTTGATGGATACCATCATACCAATGCTCATACAAGTGGCGATGACCTGAGTAACAGAAACATCCATCATGCTTGCCAACTCGTTGGCCGTCACGAATTCCGTAATCTTCAGTACCTTGCTTTCTGCCATTTCCATGTCTTCCAATTCCTGCATACGGCTGGAAGCCATGTCACGTTTTTCCTTACGATACTTGGCACCTTTGTTCTTTCCTTTGGAAGTGAGGCGTGCCAAAGTTTCCTTTACCTGCTTTGCTACATCTTCCTCGCTAACCTCCTGCTTGATGACCGGCTTCTTGAAGCGGTCCTTATTGCGGTTGCGGTTATTATTGGCATTGTTTCCACCAGGCTGGTTTCCACCTTGCGGGCGGGCACCCTGACCTTGCTGGGCACCAGCGTGTCCACGGTCGTTGCCACCACGCTGGAAGTTGGAAGCATTGTTGATGTCCACTTTCTCCTTATTGATACGGACACGTTTCTTCTTGCCGTTGGCATCGCCGGCAGCGGTATCCTTCAACTTGCTGTCATCACGGCGGATTTCCTTGATGATAGCTTCCTTCATCTGCTTCTTCTGATCCTGGCGAATCTTTTCCTTCTCTTCACGCTCCTTGCGTTTCTCCTCTTTCGATTTCTTCTTCGGGCGTGTGGATTGGTTCAGAGCCGCCAGGTCTATCTGTCCGATGACATTAATCTTCGAAACAAACTCAGGCTGATGTATCTTGAAGATTTCTTCTCCTTCTTCTTTCCCCTCTTTTTCAACCGGTGCTTCTTCAGCCACCGGTACGGGAGCAGGCGCTTCTATCATTTCTTCCTTTTTAGATTCTTGTTGAGCCTCTACAACCGGAGCAGGCTCTTCCTTGACAACGGGTTGTGGCTGCGGTTCCGAAACGGGCTGCGGCTCGGACTCAGATGCCGGCTGTACCTCCGGTTGCGGCTGTGGTTCCGGTTGGGGAGCAGGAGCAGGTTCCGGTTTCGGCGTTTCTACAACTGCCGGTTCCTCCACCTTCTTCTCCTCTACCGCTTTTTCCGCTTCTTTCTCTTTTTCCTGAGCAGGAGCAGGTCTACGGTTCAGTTTGTCCAAATCAATCTTGCCTACCGGCTTGAACTTCGGACGTGCGTCTTCCGGAACAACCGTCTTAATCTCCTCGGGCTTCGCTTTCTCCTGCGTTTCCCTATAGCCGTCAATAGACACGGACGCCTTGTTGCGGTCCTTGCTCTGACGTTCCTGGCTGAAACGCTCCGACTTTATCTTAAGGTCCTTATCTGTACTAAACTCCTTTTTGAGCAGTTCGAACTGTTCATCCGTAATTTTTGTGTTCGGATTTGCCTCAACGGTAAATCCCTTCTTTTGCAGGAACTCGACAGCCGTCGTAATCCCTACATTTAAATCTCTTGTTACTTTGTTTAACCTTATCGTCATACTAATTTAATGAATTAATGTGCCAATATGCTAATGTGCTAATTGGCTGAGAAAAAAGGAGTGTGCACTTCATCCGATATGCTATCTGCATTGGCACATTAGCATATTACCCACATTACCACATTACTGCTCCTCCTCTTCAAACTCCTGTTTCAAAATGCGCAATACCTCGTCCACCGTCTCTTCTTCGAGGTCCGTCTTCTCAATCAACATCTCACGGGGAGCGTTCAACACAGCCTTAGCCGTATCGATACCGATAGCCTTGATGGCATCGATAACCCAACCGTCTATTTCATCACGGAATTCGTCCAAGTAGATGTCTTCATCCTCTATGGCCTCATCCAACTCACGGAACACGTCGATGGTGTACTCAGTCAACATACTGGCAAGCTTGATATTCAAACCGCCTTTACCGATAGCCAGCGACACCTCTTCGGGTTTCAAGAACACTTCAGCCTTGCGTTCTTCCTCGTTCAAGCGGATGGAAGAAATCTTGGCAGGGCTCAAGGCACGCTGTATAAACAACTGGATATTGGACGTATAGTTGATAACGTCGATATTCTCGTTGCGAAGCTCGCGGACAATACCATGAATACGGCTACCCTTCACACCCACGCAAGCACCTACCGGATCGATACGGTCATCGTAGCTCTCAACGGCAATCTTGGCACGCTCGCCGGGGATGCGGGCAATCTTCTTGATGGTAATCAGTCCGTCATTGATTTCGGGTACTTCCATTTCGAACAGACGTTGCAGGAAGACGGGCGACGTACGGCTTAGGATAATCTTCGGATTATTATTCTTGTTGTCCACACGTGCCACTACGGCGCGGGCGGTCTCGCCCTTGCGGTAGAAGTCACTCGGTATCTGTTCGGTCTTGGGCAGCAACAGTTCGTTGCCTTCATCATCGAGCAGCAGCATCTCTTTCTTCCAAATCTGGTAGACTTCCGCATTGATGATGGTACCCACTTTATCAATGTATTTGTTGTAAATACTATCTTTCTCCAGTTCCAATATCTTGGAGGCCAGTGTCTGGCGCAAGTTCAAGATGGCACGGCGACCGAAGTTCGCGAAGATAACTTCATCCGTCACTTCCTCGCCCACTTCATAAGAAGCATCAATCTTTTGTGCTTCGGACAATGCAATCTGCAGGTTCGGGTTTTCCAAATCCTCGTCTGCCACTACCTCACGGTTACGCCATATTTCGAAGTCACCCTTGTCCGGGTTTACAATTACGTCGTAATTCTCATCGGTACCGAACATTTTCGCAATCACACTACGGAACGACTCCTCGAGTACGCTTACCATCGTGGTTCTGTCGATATTCTTCAGTTCCTTAAATTCCGAAAATGTATCTATCAAGCTGACAGTTTCTACTTTTTTGGCCATAGTCTTATTTAAAACTGATTAAGTATTTAGTGTATTTTATCTCTTCATACGTAAAGGTCAAGTCCTCGTCCACCAGCTTGGGACGCTTGGCACCTTCCTCTTTCACTTTCTTCTGAATGGTCACGACGAAATGCTGTTCGTCGGCTTCCTTCAACACGCCGCTGAGCTTGCGGCCGTCCTTTGCCAGCACTTCCACTTCCTTGCCGATGTGGTTAATGTACTGCTGCAGTACCTTGAAGGGCTGTCCGATGCCGGCCGAACCGACTTCCAACTCATAATCCTCATCCTCACGGTTCAACTTGGACTCGATGTAGCGGCTCAGCTCTACGCAGTCCTCAATCCAAACACCTTCTTTGTGGTCTATTTCCACCAAAATCTTGTCATCCGGGCTGATTGTCACCTCCACAAGGAAGTAGTCCTTTCCTGCCAGCCACTCGTCAACAATCTGACAAACAGTTTTCTTTTCTATCATAGATTAACCATTAGGAACAAAAAAGAGGAGCTTAATCGCCCCTCCACCTTTCATCCGTTTTCGGTTGCAAAGATATAAATAATCTGTTCGACTACAAAATATTAGAGAAAAAAAGATTGATTTAACGGTTCAAACGGGAATTATATTACAAACACACCCTTTCAACACTTCAAGATAAGGGGTAAAACATATAATCTTATGAGACAGAAGCTTATACTTTATGAAATGAATTATCACGTTCCATACTGCATGAGATGCACATGTCAAGCACAACGAGATGTGCATCTCGGACAACATGAGATGTACATCTCAAGCATACAATCTCTATTGTTTCAGGAAAAGAAGTAAGGAGATACAAACGGAAAGAAGATACTGTTGAAAGACAACGCGGAAAAATAAAAGGCCGATAGCTTGTTTCATGCTATCGGCCCTTTTACTATGGTTCTAAAGGTCTAAAAGACCTTGTCGTATCACTTATTCGGAGTCTCCCACTTCTTGGTATCCGTACAAACCACGTTCACCGTTTGGTCACCCGTCTGGATGCGGAAGTCACCTTTCTCCAAAATCCACTTGCCATCATAGCCTACGAAAGCAAGGTCGGAGCCTTTCAGTTTCAGAGTCACGGTCTTTGTCTCGCCCGGTTTCAGTTCCACTTTCTCGAAAGCGCGAAGACGGCGGGTATCGGGAGTAAGGGAGGCAACGAGGTCACTGCTGAAGAGCAACACGCTCTCCTTGCCGACACGGTCACCGGTATTCTTCACATCAACGGTGAAAGTAAGCACATCATCAGCGGTAAAGTCCGACTTATCCACCTTGAGGTTGCTGTACGCAAAGGTGGTATAGCTCAAACCGTAGCCGAACGCCCACTGTACGGACACCTGCGCGTCGTAGTTATAAGCGCCTTCCATCTGCTTGCCGATGTGTTCGCACGGTTTGTAGTCGTACGTAATCAGCGAGTTGATTTCCTTCGGATAAGTGAAAGGCATCTTTCCGCTGAAGTTGGCGTCGCCGGCAATGAGGTTTGCCAACGCATCGCCGCCGTAGTTGCCCGGAAGCATGGTGTTGACCACAGCCTTTGCCAAAGGCTCGATGTCGGCTATCAGGCGTGGACGGCCCTCGTTCAGCACCAGAATGACGGGCTTGCCGGTCTTGGCAAGAGCCTTCACCAGGTCGAGCTGGTTCTGTGAGAGGAAGAGGTTCGTCAGGTTACCCGGAGTCTCGCAGTAAGAGTTCTCACCGATGCAGGCAACGATGTAGTCGGCACCGGCAGCGGCAGCTACGGCTTTCTCTATCTCAGGAGCATTCTCTTCCCACCAGTTGCCACCTTGCTTATAAGTGACACCGGCTTCGTAGATGATGTTGTCCGCACCGAATTTATTGGTGAAAGCCTCGAGGATGGTATTATATTGGCCTGCATGCTCGTCTGCCTTGTCACCCTGCCAAGAGTAGGACCAGCCGCCGTTGAGGCAACGCATGGAGTTGGCATTCGGACCGGTAACCAGCAGTTTCTTGCCTTTTGCCAGCGGCAGTATGCCGTCTGTGTTCTTCAGGAGTACCAAAGACTCTTCGGCAGCCTGGAGTGCGGCGGCGGCATGTTCCGCACTGCCGAACAGCGGGAAGTCTTTCAAATCATAATAGGGTTTCTCAAACAGATTGAGGCGGTACTTCAGGCGCAATACGCGGCGCACCGCATCGTCAATGCGGCTCATGGGGACTTCGCCTTCTTCCACCAGCTCCTTCAGGAGTGTGCAGAACTTCCAGTCGTACGGGTCCATCGACATGTCGATGCCGGCATTGATGGCGAGCTTGATGGCTTCCTTCTTATCCTTGGCTATGTGGTCGCGGCTATAAAGGTTGTTGATGTCCGCCCAGTCAGTCACAATCATACCGTCCCAGTTGAGGTCTTCTTTCAGCCACTTGGTCAGCAGCTCATAGTTGGCATGGAAAGGCAGACCGTTGTTCATGGCGGAGTTCACCATCACGGAGAGGGCACCTGCTTTCACCATTTCCAGATAAGGAGCGAAATGCTTCTCACGCATATCCTGCTCGGTGATGGAAGACGGCGTACGGTCCTTACCGGAAACGGGAACACCATAACCCATATAGTGCTTCATACAAGCGGCAACGTTGTTCTCGCCAATCAGGTTGGGGTTCTCGCCCTGGAAACCGATAACTGCTTCACGTCCCATTTCGGCATTGACGTAGGCGTCTTCACCATAATTTTCCCACATACGAGGCCAGCGCGGGTCACGTCCGAGGTCGGTCACCGGGGCATACGTCCAGGGAATGCTTCCCGCCTTTGTTTCATAAGCGGAGATGCGTGCACCTTCACGTGTCAGTTCACGGTTGAAGGTAGCTCCCATATTGACGCCTTGCGGGAAGAAAGTACCACCCAGCGTATAGGTAGTTCCGTGTATCTGGTCTACACCGTACACACAAGGAATACCCATCACCTCCATGGATTTCTCCTGAATGCGTTTGATGATTTCCTGCCACTTCTCCACGCTTTGTGCCACACCGTTAGGCACGTTCAAGATGGAGCCTACTTTGTATTTTCCGATGACAGAGTCGAGCATCGCCTCGTCCAACTGGAAGCCCTTGGCATTCTCAATACCCTGGATACGCATATAGAGCTGCATCATCACTTCTTGCGAAGGCATCTCCTTACCCAGCTTGAACTCTTTCTCTAACTTATACCTCTTGACGATTTTCTTCAAATCATCTACAGTTATATCTTTCGGATTGAGACCGGCAAAAGGATTGGCGCGTTTCTGCAGGAGGTCTATGGTGAGTTCGCACATCTGACCGACTTTCTCGTCAAGCGTCATCTTCTTCAGCAAAGTCTCAATCTGCTGTTCTATTTTCTCGTCTCTTGGAATGGCAGGCGCAACAGTGGTCTGCGCCGTAGAAGTAAGTACTAACCCTGATAGGGCTAAAGATAAGATTAACTTTTTACTCATGGTTGTGATATTGGTTTATAATAGTTGCACTATCTGTTTATACGAGGCACAAAGATAAGAACATCCTGCCATACCAAAGGGTACAACAGGATGTTTTTTAGGGTATGATTTGTTATTTTTTCAGACAATCCAACTCTCATCTCTTCAAGAGGCTCATCGGTTCCTGAAGTTTCAGGATGTTGTTCGTCTTCTGCGTTGCGGCAGCTACTTCAGCCTCCAGCGTAGCCTTGATGTCGCGTGAGGAAGCCCCGACGAGGAACTTGTAGTTTCCGGGAGTTACCACCCATGCCGATGCAGCCTCATCGTAGGAAGCCAGGTCATCAGCATTCACTTTCAGCGTCACCACAACCGCTTCGCCCGGTTTCAGCTCCTTGGTCTTGGCAAAAGCCTTCAGTTCCTTTTCGGGCTTGTTGGCAGCAACATCGGGAGCGGATACATAAAGCTGAACCACTTCCTTGCCTGCTACCTTACCGGTGTTCTTCACTTCTACAGACACGGTATAGACACCGTTGTCTGCCTTGACAGCAGCCTTGTCGTAAGCAAAAGTGGTATAGGAAAGACCGTAACCGAAAGGATAGGAAACCTGCTTGCCAAAGGTGTCGAAGTAACGGTAACCCACGTAAATGTCCTCTTCGTAATTGGTATAGTCCACGTTCTTCACGTCGTTCTTCTTCCCGCCTTTGTTCATGAGGTCGGTGCTCACACGCATGTCTATCGGGAAGTTGTCGGAAGAAGCGGCATCTTCAAACTTCACCGGGAAAGTCATTGTCAGCTTGCCCGAAGGAGAAGCCTTGCCACTCAGCACGTCAGCCACACTGTTTCCTCCCTCCTGGCCTGCCTGCCATGCACAAAGAATGGCATCGGGAGCAGATTTCCAAGAAGCAGTTTCAATCACACCACCGATATTGAGCACTACCACTACCTTCTTTCCGGCAGCGTGGAAAGCATCGGACACAGCTTTCAACATGTTCTGTTCCTCTTTGGTGAGGTTGAAGTCGGCTACCATACGGTCAAGGAACTCACCGGAGGTACGTCCCAGCGTCACCAGTGCCACATCGGCCTTGGCAGCCTGCTCGCGGATGACTTGTGCGGAAACAGCCATCTCAGCCGGACGGGTATCGGGCATGAACCACTCTTTCTTATCTTTGGACAGACGTTCTTTCTCGGTTTTCAGGTAAGCTTCATAGCTATTCTTCAGCGCTTCATCCACCACATAGCCGGCATTCTTCAAGCCGTCCAATAGCGAAACGGTATAAGCGCGGTTCACGTTGCCCGAACCTGTACCGCCTGCAATGAAATCGTAGGAAGTGCAACCGAAGAGTGCCACGTTCTTCACGTCGGCAGCCAGCGGCAGAGCACCGTTATCGTTCTTCAGCAATACCATACCTTCCGTTGCCGACTGGCGAGTAACGGCAGCATGCGCCTTCAAATCAGGCTTGTTGGAGTATTTATATCCCTTGAAGTGGGGAGTCTGGAGAATCATCTCCAGAATACGCTTCACATTCTGATTGAGGATGGCTTCATCTAACGCTCCGTCCTGCACACCCTTCACGATGGCTTCGTACTGCTTGGGCAGACCGGGCTGCAACATGTCGTTGCCCGCCACCATCTGTGCCACAGCATCTTTACCACCGAACCAGTCGGTCATCACCATACCCTTGAAGCCCCATTCGTCACGCAGCATCGTTGTCTGCAACTCCTTGTTTTCCGAAGTATAGACACTGTTCAGGTAGTTGTATGAGGACATCACGGTCCAAGGAGCGGATTCCTTCACGGCAATCTCGAACCCTTTCAAGTAGATTTCGCGCAAGGCGCGTGGAGATACATGCGCATCCGTAGCCATACGGTTGGTTTCCTGGTTGTTCACAGCAAAGTGCTTGATACTGGTACCCACACCGTTGCTCTGCACACCACGTACGTAGGCGGCGGCAATCTTACCCGACACCAACGGGTCTTCGGAATAATACTCGAAGTTACGTCCGCAAAGCGGGTTACGGTGAATGTTCAGCGCCGGAGCCAACAGCACGTCCGCACCGTATTCCAGCACTTCGTTACCGATGGACTGACCTACACTTTCCACCAGTTCCTGGTCCCAGGTAGAGGCGAGCAAAGTTCCGATAGGGAAATGAGTACAATAGTACGTAGCCGAATCCCCCTCACGCTTGGGGTCGATACGCAGTCCGGCGGGACCATCAGCCAGCACCACAGCGGGAATGCCGAGGCGTTCAATCGGGTATGTGGTTCCTGCCGCACCCGGCACCAGCTTTCTCGTTGCACCGATTACGGCACTGTCACCCGAGAAACCTGCCATACCGGTACCCACTACCAGATGCGCCTTTTCCTCCAAGGTCATGGCGCCAATCACCTCATCCAGAGAGGACTTTCCAAGCTGCGGCACACCCGGTCCGCAAGCTGACAAAACAGCCATTGCTGCTGCCATGGATATGATATTCTTCTTCATAATCTTATTTAAATATCTTCGGTGCGAATTCTGTCAGGTAAATACGCCAGTTCTTCCAGATATGACCTTCTCCGGTTTCATAATATTCATATTTGTAACCCTTCTCGTCCAACATCTTGCGGTAGTCGTTATTGGCCTGGAACAAGAAGTCTTTATTACCGATAGCGATGTAATAGAGTGCCGGTTTCTTGGCAAACTGGGTTTTCAGTTTGACTTCAAGGTTGTCATAAATCGGAGACTTCACATCTTTGTTGGGCATGATGGCAGCCGAGAACAGCCCTACATAGTCGAACATGTCCGGATATTGCTTGGAGATGTGCATGGAGTGGAAACCTCCCATAGAGAGACCAGCAATGGCACGCCCCTTCTTGTTGGCCTGTGTACGGTAAGTCTTATCAATGAATTTCACCACGTCGGGGAAAGCCGTTTCGAAAGAACCTTCCATCGTCTTGGGCAGATTCATGCTGGGAGCGGCAAAACCCAGTGACGATTCACCCGGAGCAGCCTCCAACGCAGCGTTACCGTTGGTCATTACTACAATCATCGGCTTGGCCTTGCCTTGGGCGATGAGGTTATCCAGAATCTGTGCCGTACGTCCCAGTTCGCTCCATGCGTTCTCGTCGCCACCCATGCCGTGTAGCAGGTAGAAGACGGGATAGCGCTTGCCGCTTGTCTCATATCCGGCAGGCGTATAGACAGTCAGACGGCGGTCCATACCCAGCGTAGGGCTGTTGTACCATACCTTAGATACCGTTCCATGAGGAACTTTATTCACTTTGTAAAGGTCGATGCGCTCGTCACCACCGATGATGAATACATTCGTCACGCTTGCCACGTCTCGAATCATATAGACGTTGGCAGGGTCGTTAATCTTCAGTCCGTCTACCAGGAAAGTGTAGCTGTAGAGTTCCGGTTTCAGCGGTTCGGGAGTAGTGAATTCCCACACACCGTCCTTGTTCTCTTTCAAATCTGCCACACCCGGACCATCAAACTCACCAAAAGGAGTCTTGATTTTCTGCGTAGGCAGGAAGTCGCCGGTTACTTGCACCTTTACGGCTTTCGGCGCCTTCAAGCGGAAAGTTACTGTATTGTTGTCGTGTATCTCAGGTGAGACCACGGGAGCGCCTCCCCAGAGAGCTTGTTGCGCGAAAGTCATCGCACACATCAGCAACAGAGCTGACAAAATAGAAATTCTTTTCATGATACGTATGTTATTTTGTTATTAAATTAGTTATACCAAATCCTCTTATTTGAACAACTTCGGCGCGAACTCCGTCAGATAGATTCGCCAGTTCCTCCAGATATGTCCCTCGCCCGTTTCAAGATACTCGTACTTATAACCATTGTCGTCAAGCAACTTGCGAAAGTCGGCCACACCTTTATAAACAAAGTCCGTCTTGCCGCATGCGATGAAGTAAAGAGCCGGTTTCTTGGCAAACTGAGTCTTCAGCTTACCTTCGAAGTCGGTATAGACCGGACAAGTCGATTTATCGTTTCCGGTACTTGCACCGGAGAAAAGACCTACATAGTCGAACATGTCCGGGTAATACTTGGAAATATTGCAAGAGTGGAAACTACCCATAGAAAGCCCGGCAATAGCACGGTTCTTCTTATTGGCAAGAGTGCGGAAATTCTTCTCCACGAACTTCACAATTTCGGGAAACGAGAGTTCAAAAGCACCTTCCGCCACCTTCGCTCTTTCGTCGGGACGCATGGAGGGGGCAACAAAACCCTTGGGAGATTCACCTGCAGCAGCATCTTGCCAAGCATTGCCGTTAGTCATCACCACAATCATAGGTTTAGCCTTGCCTTGTGCAATGAGATTATCCAATATCTGCGAAGTACGGCCAAGAGCAATCCAAGCTTCCTCATCACCACCTGCACCATGAAGCAGATAAAATACCGGATAACGCTTGCCGCTGGTTTCATAACCAGCCGGAGTGTAAATCGTCAGACGGCGGTCCATTCCCAGCGAAGGACTATTGTACCACATGCGACTTACCGTTCCATGGGGTACCTTATTCACTTTATACAAATCGGCACGGTCACCACCGATGATAAATACATTGGTCACGGTAGCCACATCCCGAATCATGTAAACATTGCTCGGGTCCATCATTCTCAATCCATCCACAATAAAGGAGTATCCATAAAGTTCCGGCTTCAATGGTTCGGGAGTAGTAAATTCCCAAACGCCATCCTTCCCCTCTGTCAAATCGGCAATGCCCGGTGCATCATAATCGCCACGAGGAGTCTTAATAGTTTGTGGAGGCAGAAAATCACCAGTAATCTGCACCCTTACAGCCTTAGGAGCTTTCAAGCGAAAAGTAACCGTGTTGTCATCATGAATATCAGGAGAGACAACCGCCGCACCTCCCCAAAGAGCTTGCTGTGCAAAAAGGGTGACACAGCAGACCAGCAGCATCGCTGCCGAACTTAATAATCTTTTCATAATTTCTTATATTAAATGAATTAGCTTTTTGTTATTTAGCAAAGCTGCGACTTACAAAAGGCAGGCACATATAAAGTGCCGAATGCCAATATTCGCTGGTATGTCCGCCATCCCGCACACGGAACTGGCAAGGGATACCGGCATTACGCATCGCTTGGAAAAACTCTATATTACGGTCCAGCAGAAAGTCATCATCTCCGCAATCCACAAACCACTGTACTGTACGAAGCTGTGCCTTACGCGCATCATCTGCCTCAACCACATACCTGATGCAACTATGTTCCTGCACAGAACGCGTCAGCACAGCCATCTTGTTTGTGGGGTCGGGATCTTTTCCCACCTCCTCACCACTGACGGGGATGTTCATCAAAGCACTCATGGCATAGGCAGCACAATACATATCCGGATAGCGTTGTGCATAGCTCGTCGTTCCACCTCCGCCCATAGAAAGTCCGGCAATGGCACGATGCCGCTTATCACCTTTCACCCGGTAAGTCTTCTCTATATAAGGAAGGAACTCCTTATAGAAGAAATCTTCGTAAGCCCAGCCCGGCATGTTGAAGTAGCCGTTCCAGCAAGTAGCCGGATTGCCTCCTGCATTGGGGCTGACGATAATCATCTCGCAAGCCTCGCCCGATGCCACCAACTGGTCCATCACGTCCTTCACACGTTGGTCTGTAAACCAACTGGTATTCACCCCCGACATGCCGTGCAACAAATAGAGGATAGGATATTTCCTATCCGTTTCATTGCTATAGCTTTGCGGCAGATAGATGGTGTAGGCACGGTGTGCTTTCAATACCTGGCTGTAGATGCTGTCGGTCACTACCTTGCTTTGCGGTCCCCATGCAGGATTTTGTGCATTTGCCATCCACAGCAAGCAGACGGCTAAGAGAGAGAGTATCAATCTTTTCATGGTATCGATTTAAAAATGTACTACAAAATAAGCGTTTTCCATTCTAAAACTAATTGATATATATCAGTTTTTTCACGCATATCCCCCTCATCTCTTCACCATCGGATACACAGCCACAGGCACTTGCGCCCGCATGGCATCATGCACTTTCTGCTTGCGTGCCTTTGTCACCCTCTGTACCGCTGTGCAACGCACATCGGCCGAAGATGCGGCAACCATCCACTGATATTCACCCTTAGCCAACTCCCAAGAGCTGTTTTTCTCATTAAAGGAAGCCATGTCCATCACGTTCCAAGTCAGAATCAGTGTCTGGCTCTCGCCCGGCTGGAGCAAGGCAGTTTTGCCGAAGGCCTTCAACTCCTTGGCAGGCTTGTCAAGTCCCCCATTCGGAGCTTTCACATAGAGTTGTACAGCTTCACGCCCTGCCACCTTGCCGATGTTCTTCACGCTCACTTTCAACTCACAGCGGTCGGCATCCATTTTGGCGTTCTCTACCGCATAGTCAAAAGCAGTATAGCTCAAACCATGACCGAACGGATAGGAAACCTCTTTACCGAAAGTGTCGAAATAGCGATAACCCACATAGATTCCCTCTTCATAGTTGGTGAAATCCACATTTTTCTCCGGTTCCTTCGGTTTCTCCTCTTTCTTTTCGGACTTGAAGTTCATGCCGGTACCCATAGCAAACGACGGCATCTTGAACTCGTAATCAAAAGGGAAGTTAGCATCCGACGGCGCATCGCCATATTTCACGGCAAACGTCATGGGTAACTTGCCCGAAGGATTCACCTCTCCGGTCAGGATATCCGTGATACAATTGCCCACCTCTTGTCCCGGCTGGAAGGCACAAACCACTGCATCTGCCAGTCCCTTCCAAGAAGCAGTTTCCACCGGGCTGCAGATGTTGAGAACCACCACCAGTTTCTTGCCTGCAGCATGATAAGCGGCAGACACCTGCTTAATCAGAGCCAATTCGTTCTCCTTCAGAAGGAAATCTTCCACACGGCGGTCACAGCCCTCGCCACTGACACGCCCCAGCGTAAGCACGGCAATGTCGTTGGCTTTCACTTGTGCAGCCAGTTCCTCGGCAGTGGGCAGGAACTCCTCGGCACGGGGCAGCGGAGTAAAGGCGAAAGGTGGTTTTCCGTGAGGAAAAAGCCGTTTCTGCTCGTCGGCCATATGCTTCTTGTAGCGGTTCAGCAATTCTTTGTCCACGGTGTAGCCCGCATTGCGCAAACCTTCTACCATAGAAACCGTGTAATAACCGATGCCCGTACTGCCAAAGCCCATGCCGGCAGGAACCATGTCATAGGAAGTAGTTCCATAAAGGGCCACTTTTTTGATGCCGGCAGCCATGGGTAGCGCCTGCTTGTTATCCAGCAGCACGATACCTTCCGCACCTATCTCACGGTCTACTTGCGCATGAGCCTCCAAGTCGGTTTTATTGGGATACTCGTAGCCGGCAAAGGTATGGCTCTTGACCACAAACTCCAGCACACGCTTCACGCTGCGGTCGAGGAGTGCCAAATCCAGTGTACCACTCTCTACGGCTTTCAAAATAGCTTTATACTGGCGGTCCTGCCCCGGTTGAAGCATATCGTTTCCTGCTACGATGGAGGTCACGGCATCTTTTCCGGCATTCCAGTCGGACATCACCAGTCCCTTGAATCCCCATTCGTCGCGGAGGATGTCTTCTGTCAGTTCACGGTCCTCGCAGGTATATTTGCCGTTCACCTTATTGTAGGCGGTCATCACGCTCCAGGGCTGAGACTCTTTGACAGCAATCTCAAAGCACTTCAAATACAGCTCGCGCAAGGGGCGTTGTGTCAGGCGAGAGTCGTTGTTATTGCGGTTGGTCTCCTGGTTGTTTACGGCAAAGTGTTTCAGGCAGGTACCTGTCCCCCGGCTCTGGATTCCGTTGATATAAGCAGCAGCCATTTTGCCGGTCAGCACCGGATCTTCCGAATAATATTCATGGTTACGTCCGCAGAGCACATTTCGCATCAGGTTGACACCCGGTGCCAGCAACACATCCAAACCATAATCCTTCACCTCCGTACCCAAAGTACGTCCCACCTTGTGGGCTGCATCCGGATTGAAAGTTGCTGCCACCGTGGTGCTGGAAGGAAATTCCGTAGCATGATAAGTACGGCTGTCGAATTCCCGCTTGGCAGCCATCGCCAACCGGTGCGGTCCGTCGGCAAGATAGGCGGAAGGGATACCCAGTCGGGGAATGTCGTAAGTACGTCCCGCTGTTCCGGGAAACTTGGTATCACTTCCCATCGACATTCCACAACCGATAACGAGGTGTACCTTCTCTTCGAGGGTCATGGCACTGACTACTTCGTCGATATTATCGGCACGCAGTCTGACTGACTGATTCGAACCGGTCGTCTGTGCAGTCAAGGCAGATGCCAGACAGAGTGAAAATAAAGTAATTGACAATCTTCTCATATATATTATATTTAAAAAGCCACAAAAGAAGCCCCCGTACAATTAGATGATTTCCACGGGGGACTTCTTCTACAAACAATTAATCAGTTAGAAAAATCTAATTTTGTCTATCTGCATCAGATGACGAAGTTAGATTTTGATTCTTTATGCGCTTTACCAACCTGCATTTTGTTCCATATTCGGATTCAAGCGGATTTCCTTTGCCGGAATAGGCAACAAATAATGTCTTTCCTTGAAACCATAACGCGTTTTATCCTTGTTATACTGAATGTATTCTACCGCTACATTATCCGGCTCATCTTTTCCTGCCTTATTTGACAAGATAGGTGTTCTTTCACCCTGATCCTTAAGCAAAGCCTCCGCATCTTTCCAACGGATAATATCCTGATAACGGGTATATTCAGAACAGAGTTCCAGTCTCTTTTCCAATTTAATGGCATCCAAGGTAGCCGTCTTTGCATCCAATCTTGCACGCTGACGCACCTCATTCAAGCAAGCATCAGCTTCGGATTGATTGCCATCCTTCAGGTTTGCTTCAGCTGCCAGTAACAAGACTTCAGCATAACGCATCCAACGATAGTTATTATATGAACACCAGAACCCAGCAGGAGATTCTACATTCGAGAAGCGACGCTTCCACATGAAATAACCTTCATTAATCAAACTCTGCCCTTTGGCAACCTTGACACCCAATTGAGAAATTTGGTCATAGGTTTTCATTGTCTGATTCAACCGATAACCATCTACACCCTCTTCCTGAACAAATGCATCATACAACTTTTTCTGAGGAACCATAAATCCCCATCCGGTACCATTAAA
>NZ_JBCNZM010000075.1:0-22913 GCF_040227615.1 Bacteroides sp. RTP31139st1_H2_RTP31139_211217
TCGCAAGAAGGATAAGGAACTTCCCATCATCATGCAGACCGCTTACGCCTTTACTGCCGACCGCGAAAAAGCCTTGGAGTGCGGAGCCTCGGAAGTGTTGGTAAAACCCATCACTCTGTCTGCTTTGCGTACATGTCTGAGCCGTTATTTACCCAAATTGGTTTGGTAAGGCTTTACTGATAATAAAAAGGGAACCGGATGACTAAGTAATGAATATATCATCCGGTTTCCTTCTTTTTATTCTTGTGCATTGTCTTTTCTCTCTTCCATCTTCTTTTTTACAAATTCGATTTTGAGATTGGCTTCTTCCATATTCTTCTTTATTTCCGTCATGGATGACAGCAGTTGTGCCAGTTCGTAGACGCTGGCAAGGGCCTGGCGGTCGGCGGCAGTCATGGTGATGGAATAGGGACGTTCCCCTTGATAGTTGACTTTGATATTCTTGTCCTTGTTCAGATAAAGGAACCCCATGACGTTTCCGTCTTCTCCCAGTTTGAAGTCTGCCTTTTCAATCTTTTCACCGAGGTCAGTGGTTTCGTAGCTGTCTTTGGCGGCGGGTGTTTCGGCAAAGCTACCATCGGGAGCAGTGACTTTGACGGCCACATGGTGGATATTATGGGCTCCGCAATAAATGGAAGTCATGCTCATGACTCCGTTTTCGTCTACCTGGAAGCGAAGGAAAGAGCGATGCAGATTTTTTTCTATCACTTGGGAAGGATGAAGGTAATTGCCGATATTCTGGTATTCGGCATCTTTTTCAAAGGTGTATTTCCCTTTGATTGCATCGAAATCCTTTTGCTTGGCTTGAAGCATACTGTCCAGATAGACCAGGCTCTTTTCCTGCTCTTTCAGTTCCACTTCCTGCATCAGGCCGATGCCTGCACGGCGAGTTTCAAACGCTTTGGGATAGAGCATCTTGATGCTGTCAATCAGAATCTTCGCTTCATTGTAGTTGCCGAGTTCAAACGCTTCGCGGGCAGCTTGTAGTTTTTCACCGGCCTTCTTCTCCACATCTTCGCAAGAGAAGAGTGTACAGCATAGGCATGCAAGGAGTATTACTTTTTTCATATTTGTTGTTCTTGGAGTTAGAGTCCACAAAAATAGAAATAATATCTTTATCTTTGCAGCATTTTAATGTGCAAATGTGCTAATAGACCATTAACACATTTGCGTATTCATTACATTAGCGCATTATTTATGATAGATTTGACGGCAGAAGAACTGAAGCAATATTTTAGTGATGATATATTCAAGCGGATATCCGAAACGGCTGATGAATTGGGATTGGAATGTTACGTAGTCGGTGGATATGTACGTGATATTTTCCTGCAACGTCCTTCCAAGGATATTGATGTGGTGGTGGTAGGCAGTGGCATTGCCATGGCCGAGGCGCTGGGTAAGCGTCTGGGGCGTGGGGCGCATGTTTCCGTCTTCAAGAATTTCGGTACGGCACAATTGAAGTACTATGGTACGGAAGTTGAGTTTGTGGGTGCAAGAAAAGAATCGTATACACACGATTCCCGCAAGCCTATTGTAGAGGACGGTACATTGGAGGATGACCAGAACCGCCGTGATTTTACCATCAATGCACTGGCTGTTTGCCTGAACCGGGTGCGTTATGGCGAGTTGGTCGACCCCTTTGGCGGTATTGGAGACTTGAAGGAAAAGACCATCCGGACTCCCCTCGACCCTGATATAACTTTCAGTGATGACCCTTTGCGCATGATGCGCTGTGTCCGTTTTGCCACCCAGCTGGGATTCTATATTGACGATGAGACATTCGATTCTCTGGAGCGTAATCGCGAACGCATCTCCATCATCTCCAAAGAACGCATTGCAGACGAACTGAACAAAATCATCTTGTCACCTATTCCGTCTAAGGGATTCATTGAGCTGGACCGCTGTGGTCTGCTGGAACTGATATTCCCGGAACTTGTTAGGCTGCAAGGCGTGGAGACGCGCAATGGACGCGCCCATAAGGACAATTTCTACCATACGCTCGAAGTACTCGACAACATCAGCAAGAAGACCGACAACCTTTGGCTACGCTGGGCAGCTCTTCTGCATGATATAGCCAAGCCTGCCACCAAGCGTTGGGAACCCCGTGCGGGCTGGACGTTCCATAACCATAATTTCATTGGCGAGAAGATGATACCCGATATTTTCCGCAAGATGAAGCTCCCTATGAATGAGAAGATGAAATATGTGCAGAAAATGGTGAGCCTGCACATGCGTCCCATTGTGATAGCGGATGATGTAGTGACCGACTCGGCAGTGCGTCGTCTCTTGTTTGAGGCAGGTGATGATATAGACGACCTGATGACACTGTGCGAAGCCGACATTACTTCCAAGAATATGGAGCGTAAGAAACGCTTCCTTAATAATTTTCAGTTGGTACGCCAGAAGCTGAAGGATTTGGAGGAACGCGACCGTATCCGTAATTTCCAGCCTCCGGTCAGTGGTGAAGAAATCATGAAGACTTTCGGCCTTTCTCCTTGCCAGCAGGTAGGTGCCTTGAAGAGTGCCATTAAGGATGCCATTTTGGACGGCATCATTCCCAATGAATACGAAGCCGCCCGTGCATTTATGTTGCAACGGGCGGAGAAGATGGGGCTTAAGGAGTTATGAGTTATAAGTTGCATGTTATGTACCATGCGTTATAACTCATAACTCTTCTTTTTCTACTTGGAACTTGCGGCTTACTTTCATCAGGTTGATGGTGTAGGTCACTACGTTCTGGGCTTCTTGTATCATAGTCAGGTATACCATGCTGACTTTGATGCTGCCGCTCTGGCTTTGGATGCGTTGCAGCTCTTCGCGTTTCAGGTGAGACAACTGTCCGTTGAGGTCGTTGGCTTTGCGAATCTCTGTTTCCAGTTCATCATAATTGTTCGTTTCCAGCTTGTGGCGGCATACTTGTAACAGATAGCAGATGTCTTCGGCTACGTCTGTAAATTCTCCTTTCTGAATGGCATCCAGCGGATTGAAGTTATTGTCTATGTGCTCTAAGCAAGGTTCGCAAAGACGGCCTACGCTGTACACCAGTTCGCTGGCAAAGTCGTTGCCTTGATAGTAATAGAGTCCTTTTTCCAGTACGGTATTGTTGTCGAGACGGCACATGGCAAGTGTTCCGGTACGCTTCATCTGCTTGATGAGTTGTTTTTCGAATTTTACTGAGCCCATGGCACGACGCAGTCCGCGTAGATTCTCGTGTAGGAAGGAAGTGACGGTACGTTCAAAATTCTCTTCTGTGAATTCCATAATCTTCACCAGTTCTTCACGGGTATGCTTGCGGAGCAATTCGATGACTTCATTGTTGTCCGTACTCTTCATCAACTGTTTCAGGGTCTCGTTGCCTTTTTCTTTCTCCTTGCGCTTTTTGTACATCACTTGGCTACGAATCAGCATGAAGACTGCCAGACCAATCAGTGCCAGGATGGCAACCGTACCGCCGAAATGGATAATCAGTGCTACGAAGAAACAGATGGTGAACGCTGCTCCGGCAGTGATGAACCAACCGCCGATAACGCTGAGCACACCCGTAATGCGGAATACCGCCGAATCACGTCCCCAGGCACGGTCGGCAAGCGATGTACCCATGGCTACCATAAAGGTGACGTAAGTGGTGGAAAGGGGAAGTTTCAAGGAAGTTCCCAAGGCGATGAGCAGACCAGCCAATACGAGATTGACGGAGGCGCGAACCAAGTCAAAAGCGGCGCCGTCGGCTATGATGGCTTCATCCTTCTGGAAGCGTGTGTTCATCCACCGCTTGCTGCTTTCGGGCATCGTTTTGGATATTCCGTTAGCCAGAGTCATGCTGAAGCGTACCAGCGTACGGGCTATCGGGGTACTTCCGAAGTTCTCTTCACCGTCATCCTGGCGGGCAAGGTCCACGGAAGTCTTGATAACGTTGTGGGCTTTCTTGGATGTGCAGAGTGCATAAACCATAATGGCGCCTGCACCGATAAGGAAATACCACGGGGTTTTGGCTGCACCGAGGAGTGAGGACATCAGGAATCCGTCGGGGCCGGCGGCCGTACCATTGGCTGTATAGTCAATAAATGAGGAATATCCTGCGAGGGGGACACCGATAAAGTTCACCAAGTCATTGCCGGCAAAGGCAAGAGCGAGGGCGAAAGTACCCATCAGAACCACTACTTTGAAGACATTTATCTTGCACCAATGCAGTATCTGCATCAGTATGGTGAAGAATACAAAGAAACCGGTTATCAGCAATGCGGTATTGTCGTGTATCCATTGCTTGTTTTCAGGGGTCATGAATGAGCTGTCTTTCAGCCCCTTTATCAGCATGAAGTAGATGATGCTGGTGGCAGCTATACCACCGAACAGCGCGATGCTGTATTTCATGTTCTTCTTGTAGTTGAAGGTGAACACGATACGTGCCAGCCACTGTACCAGCATACCGAAGAAGAAGGCAATGGCTACGGATACAAAAATGGCCATGATGACAGACAGTGCCTTGTCTGTATTGATGAGGTCGCCCAGTCCCAATGTATCGCTGTTATAGACCTTGATGAGCGCCAGTGCGAACGTACCTCCCAACAGTTCGAACACCATGGATACAGTGGTGGAGGTAGGCATTCCCATAGTGTTGAAGACATCTAATAGCACGACGTCCGTCAACATGACGGCAAGCAGAATGCACATGATTTCGGCAAAGTAGAAGTGCTCCGGTTGATAGATGCCGTGTCGTGCAATGTCCATCATGCCATTGCTGAGTGCCGCACCGATGAAGACGCCAATGCCTGCAATGAACAGTATGGTTTTGAAAGATGCTGCCTTTGCTCCGACAGCCGACTGAAGAAAATTGACCGCATCATTACTGACACCTACCACGAGGTCGAAAATCGCGAGTACGAACAGAAAGATGACGATACCCAGATAAATTGTTTCCATAGACATGTATTTTATTTCCGGCTGCAAAGGAAAGAGTTTGGTGTTGCAGGGAAATGTCATACATGTTACAGAAATGTTACAAATGTTTTGGAATAGAATGGTATTGTGCTAAGAGCGATTGCTCTTATTCTCCCAATAATCATTAATGTTAAGCATTTAAGAGTAACAATATAAGTATAATAGAAGAGTGGATGCTTTTGTGTTTCGTATTTGGTTATTTCTATGTTAAGCAGCCAAATTACTAGTTAATTGTTTGCAGATGTCGAGAATTCTTGCGAATATTGCATACAAGTTGTGTGTAGAATTGATTGTAATTAGAACTTTGATATTAAAAATCAAAGATGTATGTAACTTTTTTAATTCATTTATTAAATAAATGAATTCTACCAACGAGTATAGAAATATGAAAAACCATTTTTGTTTAAACCTATTCTTCTTACTATATTTGTTTTTTTGTGCTGGATGCAAGCAGCATATCTCAGATAGTGCTGCTAAGGCAAATGAGGCATTGTTTACTCAATTAGATAGTCTGATAGATAATTCTGATAAACTTATTTTGCAGAAAGAGGAGCGAATAGAGGCGTTGAAGCATTCACTAAGACAATCTAAGGCATTTGAGAAACAGTATGAACTTAATCAGGCTATTTATCAAGAATATCGCGTGTATGATGCAGATTCGGCTATGAAGTATACTACACAAAGCCTTGATTTAGCACGACAATATCATGATAAGAATCGTGAGATTGAATCTTTATTAGGTATTGGTTTTGTTTATACGGCTAATGGCTTGCTTAGTCAAGCCTCTGAAGTAATGCATTCACTCTGTTCTTCCAGTATGCCTCGCTACTTACGTTCGCGTTATTATGGTCAGATGCGTACTCTCTGCTCGCGGTTGCAACTCTATTCATTAGGTGATGATGCATTACATGAGCATTATGGTCAACTTTATGCGTTATATTCAGATTCAGTATTGCAGACGGCCACTCCTGACGAGCCACGCTACCTTTATAGCCGTGTGTGGAAATATCAAGATGTTCCCGGTGCACAACGTATTGCCATTAGGGATGAGTTGGAAAAGGAAAAACAACGTCTTCTACCTAATAGTCGTAATTATTCTATTTTAGCTTATAACTTGGCTCTACTTTATGAAAAAGAACACAACCATACCAAGTGGCTGGAAAATATGATTCTCTCAGGTATTGCTGATGTATATGCTGTGAATCGTGATATTGGTTCGTTGTATGCATTGGCTTCCTATTTATATGAACAAGGTCAGTTGGACCGAGCCTATCGTTATAGTACTTATTGTTCTGATATCGGTATAACTTTTAAGAGCCGTGTACGACTGCTTCATCAGCAGAAGTTGCAGAGAAGGATACATCAAAGTTACATTGAACGTGATCATATGCAACAGAAGCAGCTAAAGCTATTCCTTTTATTTATTAGTTTTCTCACTATTGTATTGCTGATAGCTCTTTTCTTTTTGAGAAGGCAAACAAGAAGACGTAGGAAAGCTTTGGTTGAGCTACATGTGGCCAATGGTAGATTGAAGAGTCTTAATAGTGAACTGCAAAAGCTCAATTTGGTTCTACGTGACACAAATTATATTAAGGAGGAGTATATTGGTCAGGTATTCAAACTTTGTTCATCCTATATTTGCCGTATGGAGGAGTATCGTAAAAAGTTAAACCGTAAATTAAAGGCTGGGCAACTTGAAGATTTAAAGAAGATGATTAGTTCTACTTCTACCATGAGCGATGAAATGAAGGATTTTTATGAGAAATTTGATTCCATTATTCTACATTTATACCCTGATTTTGTAGAGCACTTCAATAGTTTGCTACGTCCCGAAGAACATATTGAAGTGAAGTCTGGGCGGCTTAATACAGAACTTCGTATTCATGCTTTGATACGAATGGGGGTAACGGATAGTGAGAAGATTGCAGAATTTTTGCACTGTTCACTGCAAACCGTATATAATAATCGTTCTATAACTTTAAATAAATCTTCGCTCAGTAAGGAGGAATTTCTTCGAGCTGTGAAAGAGGTTTGTAAAAAGTAATTTGAAGACTGAGCGTTTCTCTCATTTTTTACCCACATGTATATAGATAATTGCCATTCAATAGCTTAATACTATCGAATGGCAATTATCTATATACATGTTTTTGATTACCGATTTAATTTAAATCACTACTGAAAATCTATTGAGTCTGTCTGTAATTGAAAGATAATCAGTAATATATAACTTTGTGAATTTACCAAATCCTCTACCAGTGAATATAATCGGTTGTTACATTGTCTAATTTTGCTCTCGAGATTTTTTACACACAAGTTCCTATTAACTTAAAAATGTAATTTATGAAAACCAGACAAAAATCGAGAGACGCAAGTGGTATTTTGCTTGTCTGTCTTATGTGGATGCTGTCACTTTCAAGCTCACTTCATGCACAGACATGGAATATTAACGGAAATGTGACAGATGAACAAGGAGAACCGATAATCGGTGCCAATGTAGTGATACAAGGTACGGGTACGGGCACCATTACCGATGTAGAAGGAAACTTTAAACTCGCTTTAGTGACTAAGGGGGCGGTAATGGAGATAAGTTTCATTGGGTATATATCCAAGACATTGCAGGTGAAAGACGCATCATCGTTAAAGATTGTACTGAAAGAAGATAACCAGGCACTGGATGAGGTGGTAGTAGTAGGTTATGGTGTACAGCGCAAAAGTGATCTTACAGGTTCGGTTGCTTCAGTTAACTCGGATGTACTTGAAAGTCGCCCACAAGCTAATTTGATTCAATCTTTGCAAGGAGCAGTTCCAGGATTGAATATTAGTGTGACGGGTAGTAATGCTGAAGGTTCGTCTACTACTACACGTATTCGTGGTAACAACTCCATTACGGCCGATAATAAACCTCTTGTTATTCTTGATGGAATACCTTTTGATGGTCCATGGTCGGAAATCAATCCCAATGATGTAGAGAGTATAGAAGTATTGAAGGATGCCTCTTCAGCAGCCATTTATGGTGCTCGCGGTTCTAACGGTGTAATCCTTATTACTTCTAAGCGCGGTAAGAAAGACAGATTGACGGTATCATACGATACTTATGTTACTATTGACCAGCCTATCAATTTACCTCGTATGATGAATGGCAAAGAATTCTATAAGTATAAATCTGAAGCTTTCAAGGCTACCAATACTACTCCTCCTACAGAAGAGAATCCTGAACCTTGGTTAGATAACTTTACTCCTACTGAATTAGCTATGTATGCTGCCGGTCAGAGTACTGATTGGATGAAGTTGGCAACACAGACCGGTATAAAACAACAGCATAACCTTTCTTTCCGTGGTGGAGCTAACAAAACCAGCTATTTCATTTCATTGAACTATACGGATGTGAAAGGAACTGCGGTAGGCAATGAGTTCAAGCGTTATAATGTACGTTTCAATCTTGATCAGGAGTTTAATAGTTGGTTGAAATTTTCTACTACTACACAGTTAGGTCGCTACGATCGTAGTGGTAGCAGTGCTTCTTTTTGGCGGGCTATAAAACAAGTTCCGTTGGGACGTGCTTATAACGAGGATGGTTCACTTACACTTTCTGCTACTGAGGACTCCTCTTCAGCTTTCAGCATTAATCCGTTGGGATCTCTTAATAATAAGACAAAAGATATCCGTGCAAAGGTTATCACTAATAATGTGCTTGAGGTAAAGTTTCCCTTTATTAAAGGGCTGAGCTATAAATTGAATACAGGCTTCACTTACCAAAACAGCTCCTATAAGAATTATCAAGGTTTGGATACCTACGAAGGAGCTAGTGCTAATGGCGTATTGAATACTGATGACTGGCATTCAGAAGAATGGATTTTGGAGAATATTATTTCTTATCAACGTGAATTTGGTAAACATCGTATATTTTTCACAGGATTATATTCTGCTCAAAGCAAGGAATATGAACAGAATACAATGGAAGGTAAGAATTTTCCCAATGATGTGATGTATTATTACCAGATTTCTAAAGCTGCCACAATGTCTGGTAATTCCAATTATTATAAAGAAAATCATATTTCACAAATGGGGCGTTTGAATTATACTTATGATGATCGTTACTTGTTGACTCTTACTGCTCGTCGTGATGGTTACTCCGCTTTTGGTGAAAGTTCTAAATTCGGCGTTTTTCCTTCAGCCGCTATTGGATGGAATATTTCCAATGAATCTTTTTTTAAAGACAAGCCTATAAGTGAAACCATTAGCAATCTGAAATATCGCTTGTCATGGGGTAAAAATGGCAATGAGGCTATCAGTGCTTATAGTACACTACCTAATCTTTCAACTTACAATTATCTGAATGATGATCATACTGCACAGTTTGGTTTCTATCCGTCGAAGTTAGCTTCGCCCGGTTTAGGTTGGGAAACTACTACATCTATTAATACTGGCTTTGATATTGCACTTTGGAATGGACGTATTCAGAGTTCATTTGATATTTATTGGTCTAAAACCAAAGATTTGCTGCTTTCCCGTTCTATTCCTACCATTAATGGTACTGGCTCTATTACTGAGAATCGTGGACAGACCCGTAATCGTGGTTTTGAATTCCAGATAACTTCTAATAACATTACACATAAGAGTTTTAGCTGGAGCACCTCTTTCAACCTCTCACACTATCGTTCGGAGATTGTAGATGTTGGTTTGTATGATGCTAATGGAAAGCCGGTTGATGATGTGGCTTCCAAGTGGTTTATTGGTGAACCTATCAATGTGAACTATGATTATAAAATTATCGGTGTATGGCAGATTGCTGATCCGTCTAACCCGACAGGGCAGCAAGATCCTAACTATCGTAATTCGTATCCTGGATATGTGAAATACCTTGATGTAGATGGTAACGATATTACAACGGCTGATAAGACTATTATAGGGTCGGCTATTCCTAAAGTAAATATGAGTTTGATGAACACTTTTGAGTACAAAAACTTCACTCTGAGTGTGTTCTTAACGGCTCAGTTAGGACAAACCCATCTGAATGCCTTGTATGATACAAGCCATAATTCATATCGCCAGAACCGCTTTTTGGTGGATTTTTGGACTCCAGAGAATCCTACGAATAGCTATCCGAAAAATAGTTTGAATAGTGATGTGAATCCAGAGGGAGCCAGTTTCTATGAAAAGACAGATTTCTTACGTATTTCCGACGTTACATTGGGTTATAATTTCCCACAACAATGGTTGCGTCGTACTTTCATCAAACGGCTCAATCTTTACATGAACATTAAGAATTTGGCTACAATAACTGGCTGGACAGGTATGGATCCGGAATTTCTCAATGATCAATTGGCTGCTCCTCCAGTACGTTCGTTCACTTTTGGACTAAAGTTAGATATTTGATGAGAGTAATATATCATAAAAAGCTAAAATGAAATTGCACATATGAAAAAAATAACATATTTCAATGTCTTAGTGTTTACAGTATTATTGCTCACTATGGGCGGCTGTAATGAGGATAAGTTTCTTAAGGAAGATCCTCGTGATGCACTTTATCCTGAAAATTTACTTGTAGATTACAATGGATTTAAATCGATGATAACGCCTCTTTATGGTCTTATGCGTGCAGAGTATCGCCGTGCTGATGCAATGGGAGGAAGTATTGCGCTCTGTCTGCATTCTGCCTGGGGTGGAGGGGTAGATAATTCATGGGCCAATAATAGTCATGCGGAAATGAAGTTCCTCTACAATCCCAAAGAGATAACTTACACTGATCTTGCTATTTGGAATAATATTTTCCAGTGGGGATATCGTATCATCAACACTGCCAATATGGTTATCTCAAGAGCTGACAATGATGGCATTAACTGGGGAAGTGGTGCTGATGCTGAAAATCGTAAAAATGAGGTGTTGGCCGAAGCTCGCTTTTTCCGTGCTTGGGCTTACCGTCACCTTACCTATTCATTTGGTGCAGTGCCCCTTTCAACACAAGAAATTACAGGATTGAATTATCGTGATGATTGGGACCGTGCTTCCTTGAGTAGTATTCGCGAAGTGATGGCAGAAGATTTCCAGTTTGCAGTCGATAACCTTCCTTTGCGTACTTCTAATAATAGTAAAGTCTCTGGTGCTGTGGCACGTCACTATTTGGGTGAACTTTATTTGGCAGAAGGTAATGCTGAAAAAGCAGTTTCAGTACTGAAACCATTAGTGGAAAGTGGAGAATATTCCCTTATAAATCAACGCTTTGGTAGTAATGCTTCCAATGATGGATGTCCTTTTATTGACGTATTTTATACTCCTATGTATGCTGATGGAAATACGGAGGTGTTACTGGCTTTCATTAACACAGAAGAGGAGAATAGTGCCTATGGTACTGCAAATGTCTATATGACTACAACTTATAAGAACTATTATGCTAATGATGGCGATTGTAAAAAGACAAACCAGCATAATCCGGACTATATCAATAACGGTGGTGAAGGTTCATTTGCACAAGTCTTTTGGCAAGCTAATGGTGGTAAGGGAGCCGGACGTGTAGTTCCTTCCAGAGGAGCACTTCGTTTGTACAATTATAAAGGAATGGGAGAACAAGATGACCGTGTATCTGCCAATGCTATCGTATGGAGTATTAATGATGTAGATGCTGCCGGCAATGTAACCAAGGTATTTGATTTAGGTGGTACTGCACTTATTGATACTACGGTTAATGCAGCCATGCTAACTTCTACTTCCATTAAAAAATATGATTGGCCTACTACTCGTAAATGGGATTATACTCCACCTATTTTGGCTAATGCAGCTAATGATGGACACTATGCGGACATTGTTTATTTACGTTTGGCAGATACATATTTACTTTATGCAGAGGCTCTTTACAAGAGTAATCAAGTAGGCGAGGCCATTAAATGGATAAATAAAGTACGTAATCGTTCCAATGCTGTAAGTATTACTGAAGATGATCTTAGAATCGGTGGTATGGATTTCATTCTTGATGAACGCAGCCGTGAACTGCTTACGGAGGAAGAACGTCGTCATACATTGGTACGTGTTTGCCAAGAAAATGGTGGTGACGAACGTGATACCAATAACTATTTCAAACGTCGCATGCGTGAACTCAATGAGATAGCTGGTATTGCAGGACGTGGTATGGATGAATATGAAACTCCTGTCCTTTTCCCGCTGCCGCAATCATTCATTGATGCCAATACTGGTAATCCTTTGGAAAATAATCCGGGGTATTGATAGATAATAGTCAGATATAAATACCGCATATAAACGGCTTTGTATATATCGGTGTTTATATCTGATTTAGATTCATATATTCAAAAGAAAACAAAAACTTAATATCTTGATACATCATGTCCGAATTGGCTTTCATTTTTAGTCTTCTTATGGTAGGGATTACAGCGGTAGGTCTTTATCGTAAGCTCAATCCTCAAGGTCTTTTGATGCTTTCCGGTTTATTAATGCTTACAGCTGCTTTTTTCATGCAAGTGCATTCGGTAGTACCTAGTAAAGCTACGGGAATGGTGGTGTTTGATTTGGTAAGGATGATAGAGGAAGTTTTTCTTTCTAATTTGGCGCGTGCAGGGTTTATGATAATGACAATTGGCGGTTATGTAGCTTTCATGAATAACATAAAGGCTACTAATGCATTGGTCTATATTTCCATGAAGCCATTAGGTCTTTTTCGACGTTATCCTTATTTGGCGGCTACTATAGTTATTCCTATTGGACAATTACTTTTTATTACTACTCCTTCAGCTGCCGGATTAGGATTGTTGCTTGTGGCTTCGGTTTATCCTGTTTTAATTAGTTTGGGAGTAAGTCAACTTACAGCATTGTCAGTCATTGCCGCTGCTACTCTATTTGATCAGGGACCGGGGTCGGCAAATACTGCTATGGCTGCCGAATTGATAGGACAATCCAATGTGGAATATTTCATCACTCATCAACTTCCTTTAGTAATTCCTACTTCCTTGGTTGTAATGGTACTCTTCTATTTCAATAACCGTTATTTTGATAAAAAAGATGCAAAGAAACAGCAGGATGGCATATTGCAGGTGTCAAATGTGACTGCAACCTCATTAGTAGAAAAACCGGATGTTCCATTGGCTTTTGCGCTACTCCCGGTATTACCTTTGGCTCTTCTCATTTTCTTTTCACCTTTTGTGGGACTGTTTCAGCCTACTGTAACATTGGGTACCACTACTGCTATGCTTTTTTCTCTGTTCTTATCATTGGTATTTGTGTTGTTTCATACTCGTAGTGTGCGTACTACTTTTAACGTTTTTGCAAGTTTTTGGAAAGGCATGGGAAATGTGTTTACTTCAGTTGTAACATTGATTGTAGCTTCAGAAGTTTTCTCTAAAGGACTGATTGGTTTGGGATTTATTGATTCATTGGTGGGTTATTCCTCTCATATCGGACTTTCGGGATTAGCTATTGCCGCAATCTTTACTCTCATTATTTTTGGAGCTGCCATGCTGATGGGAAGTGGCAATGCAGCCTTTTTTTCATTTGGTCCTTTATTGCCGGGTATAGCCACTCAGCTTGGTTTGCCGGTTTTTTCATTGATACTTCCTTTGCAGTTGGCGGCAAGCATGGGACGTGCCGCATCTCCTATTGCCGGAGTCATTGTTGCCATTGCCGGGGTAGCCGGTGTGTCATCAGTGGAGTTGGCAAGGCGTAATACATTTCCTTTAATAGGAGGAATTGTTTTCTTGATACTTTATCATCTTATCACTTTCTAAAATTAATCGACAGCTATGTTTACATTGATAAAGAATGCAAATTTATATGCTCCTGCCTATCTTGGTAAAACAGACATTTTGCTATGCGGAGAAAAGATTGCGCATATTTCAAAGACAATTGAACTGAATGAATCATTTTGCCATACTATTGACGTGCAAGGTAAAATTGTTACTCCGGGATTTATAGATCAGCATGTACATATTACTGGTGGAGGAGGGCAACAAGGTTATGCCTCATTAGTCCCCGAGGTGACTATGAGCGAACTGGTGGCATGTGGTACTACTACTGTATTGGGTATGCTTGGTACTGATGGATTTGCCAAAGAACTTACTACGCTTTATGCCAAGGCCAAAGCTATTGACGATGACGGATTGTCGGCTTATATGCTGACAAGTTATTACGGATTGCCTACCAAAACATTGATGAATAGTGTGGCTGACGATCTTATCTTCATAGATAAAGTTATTGGCTGTAAGCTGGCGATGAGTGATGACCGTAGTCCGTTTCCGACAGAGCAAGAGATATTACGTATTATACATCAGGTACGTTTAGGGGGATTTACATCTGGTAAAGGAGGAATTCTCCACATTCATTTGGGAGCACTTCCGGAAGGTATTGAGCCCTTACTCAATATTGCTCGTCACTATCCTACACTGATATCTTATCTGTCTCCTACTCATCTGATACGTACTGAAGCTCTTTTTATGCAGGCTGTAGAATTTGGTAAATTAGGTGGAATGATTGATTTTTCGACTGGTGGCTCAAAGTTTGATACTCCCCATCGTTGTGTGATACGTGCATTGCGAGCTGGTGTCCCCCTTGATCGCATTACTTTTTCTAGTGATGGCCATGGTGGCGTACGCAGAGTGAATCCTGAAACTGGAGAAATAACTTATCGTCCTGCTCCTTTGAATTTAAATTTCAAGGAGGTAGTTGCATTAGTCAATGAGGAGGGGGTACCATTGGAACAGGCGATTACATTGATAACATCCAATCCGGCTCGTAATCTGAAATTACGAGCTAAAGGTATTGTGGCACAAGGAGCAGATGCAGACTTGTGTTTTTTGGCGGAAGATTTGCAGCTTACAGATGTCATTGCCCGTGGTAAATTTGTAATGCAAGATGGTACAATAGTAAAGAAGGGAAGGTACGAATTATGAAGAAGCTGATTATATTTTATATTGGATTCCTCTGTATTTGTTTATCTGCAATAGCGAAACAGACTTTGGAAAGGCCAAGAGGTGAACATTTCTTCACTTATAGTCAATACCCTCCTTTTGCCGATCGCCCGGTAGATGTACATTATTATATACCTTCCCAGGGGGATATTAAACAAATGCCTATTGTATTTGTCTTTGAAGGAGGAGACCGCGGCTATCGTTATCTTTTGGACGGTTGGAAAGAAGAAGCGGAGAGAAAGGGTTTTATGCTTTTTATACCTCACTTTGATTTGAAATCTTATCCTTTGGCAGACTATCAGGAGGTGGGGGTGATGAATGCTGCCCATACAGTAGCTAATGCTCCCGAAAAAATTACACCAGTGTTGGTTGATAAACTATTTGAATATGTGCGTCAATTTACGGGAAGCATGCGCAAAGGATATATGATTTATGGTCATTCTGCTGGTGGGCAATTCGTACAGCGTTTCATGCTTTTTCACGATAGTCCTTATGTGGAAAAAGCTATTATAAGTTCTCCCGGTTGGTATACTTTTCCTGATTTGGCCCAGACATATCCTTATGGTACGGCTGGTATCCCCTATATTTCATCTGAACAGATAAAAAAATACTTGTCAAAACCTATCATACTACAGCTGGCTTTGGGAGATACGATACGTGAGTCTTTTCTACGCAAGACTCCTGAAGCTGAACGACAAGGACGAAACCGTATGGAGCGTGGGCGTAGTTTCTGGCTTTATATTCACCAGTTGGCTGCATCCCGTGGTTGGGAATGCCATTGGCGCAAGATAGAAGAGTGCGGCATCGGGCATGAGGCTGTCCCTATGGGGAAACAAGCTGTGCCATTATTGACGACAGATTCTTTACGGGTACTTTTTATAGGTAACAGCTATACTTTTTTTAATCGTTTGCCATGGCAAGTCCAATCGTTAGCATCCTCATGTGGAAAAAAAATATCAGTGCGCCAGGTTGCTAACCCTGGTTGGTACTTGAGACAGCATGCAGCCAATACGCAAACATTAGAGGCGATTCGTGAAGGAGGATGGGATTATATGGTGATGCAGGAACAGAGCAAGGCACCTACTCGTGAAAAGGAATGGGTAAAGAAGAATGTATTCCATCCTGCGGCGCAGTTAGATAGTTTACGCCGTCTTTATGCCCCAAAAGGAAAAAGTGTCTGTTATATGACATGGGGGCGTAATAATGATACTTATGAAGGAATGCAGCAGCAACTTACGGAAAACTATTTGGAAATGGCTGATGTCCTTGATGCTTATTGTGCTCCTGTGGGTGAGGCATGGAGACGTGTACGTAGAGAGTGTCCAAGTTTGCAGTTGTATAATTCTGATGGCAGCCATCCTAGTCCTGCAGGCAGTTATTTGGCGGCTTGTGTCTTTTATGCAATTTTTTTTGGTGAGCCTTTTAGCAGCGATTATTATGCAGGTCTACCGTCTGAAACGGCTCTTTATTTACAGAGGATAGCACAAGAAGTGGTATTAGCTAATCTTGTGTTATGGAATAGAAATCAGTCGAAGCAACCTGCCGGAGTAACTGCAAGTTTCTATCCTGACCCCAAATTTGACCGTGAGACACCTACTCTAAGTAAACCTTACGGTAGCGGATTGGCATCGGTTGATGAGATAAAGGACTATTTACAACAATTGGTTGTACGTTCTCCGGGTTTGGCATATATGGAGAATATTGGTGTTACCAAACAAGGACGTACCATTCCGGTACTTTATTTGGGTACTCCCGACAAGAAGAAGGTAAGGGTATGGATTCAAGCGGCACTGCATGGTAACGAGCCGGCAGGTGCTGAGGCTGTATGCATGCTTGTCCGTTACTTACTTTGTGAAAAAGAAGGACGTGAATTGCTGAATCATATAGCTGTGGCTTTGGTTCCTATAGCCAATGTTGATGGTTATGCCATTCAGCAACGTCGTTCGGCCGATGGTTACGATTTGAATCGCGATCAGAGCAAATTAGAGGATGCTGTCACTTTGCTGTTGAAGCAGTCCTATCAGCAATGGAATCCGGACGTAGCTCTTGATATTCATGAATATACACCTTTACGTCGTGAGTTTAACTTATTACGTGGAGTGCCGACAGCAAATGCTGCTGATGTACTTTTTTTACCTACAGGACATCTTAATGCGCCTTTAGCTTTACGTACGCTGTCTGAAGAACTTTTTCGTCGTGAGGCAGAGGTCGTTTTAAATAGTGCCGGTTATGCTTCCGGTTTCTACTTTACTCCTCGTGTGGCAGATGGTTCCCTTGTTCTTGTAAAAGGTGCCAAAAGTCCGCAGTCCAGTTCTACTTTTCAAGCATTGACGGGAGCTGTATCGCTTTTTGTCGAAATAAGAGGTATTGGATTGGGACCGGAGTGTTTTGCACGTCGTAGTGAGTGCGGTTTCTTGGTGGCACGGCAAACGTTGGTTACTGCTGCGCAACATCGTGCTTCAATTAAACGTAAGATAGAACAAGCCAGGAAGCGCACCTTGAAAGCTACTGAACCGATATATGTTACTTTCACTTCGGATACTGTACGTCATGTAGTCTCTTTTATCGATTATAAGGCCAATGAACTGTTTAAGACTGAACTGCCAACCCTTGATGCCATGCAGGCAACACCTCAATTGATGCGTACTCGCCCTAAGGCTTATCTGCTCGATGCTCCCTGTACAGAAGCAGTATGTAAGCTTCGAGCGTTGGGTGTACACATTGAGCAAGTTACCCGTGTACAAAAAGCAAAAGTTGAGCGTTACAAAGTAACCCGTCTGTATCGTGCAGAGAAGGAATGGGAGGGGATTCATCCGGTAAATGTAGAAACGGATGTCTATGAAGATAATGTAGAACTTCCAATAGGTAGTTGGTTGGTACCTTTGGCACAACCTTTAGGAAATTTGGTTGCCACGTTGCTTGAACCGGAGTCTGTCTGTGGTTTCGTAAACTTCTGTGTTATTCCGGCTGAGGAAGGAAAGGGACTGTTTGTCAGTAGACTTATAAAATAAGAATTGGATATATAAAATTAAATTCGGTAATGACTATGAAACTAAAAAAAACGCTACAGATTATACTTGCTTTATGTTTAGGCCTATGGATGATTTCATGCCAGCAGGAACATATCAAGTTGACCTCTCCAAATGGAAAACTTTCTTTAGAGTTTACACTTGATGAAGAAGGTGCTCCCCGATATTGTTTAAGACATGCGGGGAAGAATATTTTACTTCCTTCACGTCTGGGATTGGTTTTGAAGGATGCGCCAGATCTTTTGACTGGTTTCGTTCTAAAAGAGGTTAAGCATGATTCGCATAATGATGTGTGGCAACCAGTATGGGGGGAAGAGGCTGAAATTGTAAATCATTATAATGAATTGAGGGTATGCCTCAAGGAAGAAACATCGTTGGAGCGGGAACTGAATATTATTTTTCGTCTTTTTGATGATGGGATGGGATTCCGGTATGAGTTCCCGCGCCAGCAACAGCTACAAGAGTTTCTTATTGATGACGAAGTGACTGAATTCGTTTTTCCTGCAGATTATGATGCTTGGAGTATTCCAGTGAAAGGAGTTCGTTTTTACGAGGCCTTATTTGAGAAAAAAACTCTTAGTAAGATGGGATGGGTAAGCACTCCGGTGACGATTGAGACAACAGATAGCCTTTATTTGGCTATTCATGAAGCAAATCTTACAGATTATGCTGCCATGAACTTGAAGCCGGTTGAACAAGTTGAAGATAATAAAACGGTTACATTACGTGCGGCTCTTACACCTTGGAGTACAGGTGAGAAAGTACGTGTTACCGATACCCGTGTATCTCCTTGGCGTACAATGATAGTGGCTGAATCTGCCGGTGATTTGCTTCTTTCCCGTCTCATGTTAAATCTTAATGAACCTTGTCGTATAACCGATACTTCCTGGATACAACCTATGCGCTATATTGGAATTTGGTGGACTTATCACATGAAGCATAACACCTGGCATGCCGGTCCCCATCATGGGGCCACAACAGAGAATACAATGCGTCACATCGATTTTGCTGCTGCCAATAACCTGGGAGGTGTACTGGTGGAAGGGTGGAATGAAGACTGGGCTACTTGGAAGTTTAGTTTCACAAAACCTTATACCGATTTTGATATACAACGTATTACTGATTATGGGCGTAGCAAAGGAGTAGCTTTGATAGGACATCATGAAACTGGCGGTAATGTTTCCAATTATGAAAATCAGATGGAAGATGGTTTCAAGTTCTATGAGAAATATGGTGTGCATCAAGTAAAAACGGGTTATGTGGGCGATTTGCTTGATGGGAAAGAATATCATAGCAGTCAGTTTGGTGTACTTCATTATCGCAAGGTAATAGAGGCTGCTGCCCGTCACCGTATCTGTATTGATAATCATGAACCGGTGATTCCTACAGGTTTGCAGCGTACTTTTCCTAATCTGATGACACAAGAGGGAGTACGTGGACAAGAATGGGACGCTTGGGATGTAGATGGTGGAAATCCTCCCTCTCATACCGTAATATTGCCTTTCACTCGTGGGTTGGCAGGCCCGATGGACTTTACACCGGTGACGTTTCGGTTTGTTAACGATGTAATGCCACAGACACGTGTACATACCACACTGGCCAAACAATTGGCGCTGTTTGTGGTGCTCTATTCACCGTTACAAATGGCTTCGGATGAAATAGAGAATTACGAGGCTAATCCGGAACCTTTTAATTTTATAGTATCTTGTCCTACAGATTGGAGCAGAACAGTGGTGCCGGAAGCATGCATTGGCAGTTATGTTACTATTGCCCGTTGTGATAAAGGAGAGGGATGCTGGTATATAGGCAGTATCACGGGAGATGAGGAACGAACGGCTAATATCAGTCTGTCTTTTCTCGATACAGATAAAAGATATCTGGCTACTATTTATCGTGATGCTCCTGAGGCCGATTATGAGACATGTCCTGCTGCTATACTTATAGAAGAGCGCGAAGTGACTTATAGTGATACCCTCACCATTCGGCAAGCACGTAGTGGAGGAACTGCCGTACGTCTGTGTCCTATAAAAGACAGTTGAGCCGGAGGTATATTGGGGCAGAGTTGTTTATATTTTCTCTCTCAAGTATTCGTAAAAGCTATATTGCGACCGTACCTTCTCCTTTTGCGGTCGCGACGACTTCCAGCGGTTTCGCAACCGGTCGTCCACAAAGCAGGCTTTCCGTTTGTCCGACAGTTGTATGGATAGCATATCGATGAGCTCTTGCTTCAAGTCCGGGTCCAGAATGGGGGTGACGGCTTCGATACGGCGGTACAAGTTACGCCGCATCCAGTCCGGCGAGCCGAGGAAGAGCTTGGGTGCGCCGCCGTTGCCGAAGTACCACACACGGGCATGTTCCAGAAAGGTATCCACGATGCGTGTCACGCGGATGTTGTGGCTGTACTCCTGCCCGGGGATGAGGCAGCAGATGCCGCGGACAATGAGGTCTATCTCTACACCGGCTTGCGAGGCTTCGTAGAGGCGGTCTATCATGGCGGGGTCTTGCAGGGCATTCATTTTTAGGATAATCCGTCCTTGCTTGCCTTGCCGGGTCAGTTCTATTTCGTGATTGATGAGGCGGTTCAGTTCAGGAATCAGGTTGAAGCGGGCCACAAGCAGGCGGTGGAACACTGGATTTTCCTTTCCCTGCAGAGTACGGAACAAGTTGTGCAGGTCGTTTACAATCACCGGGTTGCAGGTGAATAGTCCGCTGTCCGCATAGAGGGTGGCGGTCTTTTCGTTGAAGTTGCCGGTGCTGATGTAGGCGTAGCTTGTCAGTTTGCGCCCTTCCTTGTCGCGGCGTAGCACGAGGGCTACTTTGGCATGTACCTTTAGTCCTGGTATGCTGAAAATGATGTTGATGCCGGCGGCTTTCATCATCTCGGCGGTGGCGAGGTTGTTTTCTTCGTCGAAGCGGGCTTTCAGTTCCACAAAGACGGTGACTTTCTTTCCGTTCTGTGCGGCGGCTATTAGGGTGTTGATGACGGTGGAGTTCTCTGCCACGCGATACTGGGTCACCATGATTTCACGCACGGTGGGTTCGTGGACGGCTTCATATAGAAAATGGATGAAGTGGTCGAAGGAGTGGTAGGGATAATGCAGCAGCAGGTCCTTCTTCTCCACATAGCGGAAGATGGATTCGCGTTCGTCCAGGCAGGTCAGCTTCATGGGCTGGGGTTTCTTGATGGGACGTACGCTTTGGTTGGGATTAGGCAGATGCCGCAAATCCTCCATGTTGAGGTGCTTGTCTCCCGGCACCAGCTCCCGGCGGTCTATGCGGTAGGCATCTACCAGAAAGTCGAGGAAGTCCTGGGGCATGGCGCGGTCGTATACAAAACGGCACACGGCGCCTATCTTGCGTTTCTTTACCTTCTTCTTCACCTGCTCGATGATTTCGGAGGTATTGGCGGCATCGTCTATCAGAATATCCGCATCGCGTGAAATCTTGATGCAATAACTGCTGTCCACTTCATAACCGGGGAAGATGGTATCCAGATTGGCCTTGATGATGTCTTCAATGAACATCAGATAATAGTCTTTCCCCACCTTGGGCAGCTGGATGAAGCGCGGCACTTTGCTGTACGGCAGTTTCATCACGAAATACTGGATGCGGTTTGGAGAACTGGCGGGAGCTCCTTTCAGATGAAGCCGTACGGCTAGATAGAGACGGTTGTCGCGCAGGAATGAAATCACCTTGTCCTTGCTTACGGGCACCGGGGCCAGATAGGGGAATATCTCTTCGCGGAAGAAGCTGCGCACAAAGTCGCGGTGAAACGGTTCTACGTTGCGGCTCTGATAGAATATGATGTGGTGTTTCCGTAGGGCGGGCAGTATCTTCTGTTCGTAGATGCGGATACGGTCTTCCAGTTGGCGGTTGACTTCCCGGTTGATTTCATCTACCAGCTCGGCGGCGGACTGCACAGTCTCTTCATCGCTTTGCGAGGCTCCGGTGGCTATGGCTTTATGGTCGGCCACGCGTATCTTGTAGAATTCTTCCAGATTGGAGGAGTATATGGAAATGAAGTTGATGCGTTCGTATAGCGGCAGTGTATCGTCTTCGGCTTCCAGCAGCACGCGGTAGTTGAAAGACAGCCAGCTGATATCACGTTTGAAATATCTGTTTTCCATAGTTTAATGTGCTAAAGTGATTAATGTGCCAATGTGCTAATGAAGAGAAGTTCGCGGATGGTGCGCAGCCAATTAGCATATTGGCACATTATCACATTAGCATATTGATTTCTTTCCCAAATATAATTACCTTTGTCTTAATAAACAAAGGAAAGATGACAAAAGTTGGTTTATTATCGGATACGCATGGCTACTGGGATGAAAAGTACCTGCAATATTTTGAAGACTGTGACGAGATATGGCACGCCGGCGATATCGGTTCGCTGGAAGTGGCACAGAAGCTGGCGGCTTTCCGTCCCTTCCGTGCCGTGTATGGCAATATTGACGGGCAGGAGATACGGCAGCTCTATCCGCAGATTCTCCGTTTTACGGTGGATGGGGCGGAGGTGCTGATGAAGCATATCGGCGGTTATCCCGGCAACTACGACCCTTCCATCAAGGGCAGCATTCTGGTGCGTCCCCCAAAGCTGTTCATCAGCGGGCACTCGCATATACTGAAGGTGAAGTATGACAAGACGTTGGATGTACTCCACATCAATCCGGGCGCTGCGGGCATTCAAGGTTTCCATAAGGTGCGTACGATGGTACGCTTTGCGGTTGATGGGGGAACGTTTAAAGATTTGGAGGTGATAGAACTTGCTGACCGATGATGTAGTTTGTTTATTTACAATGGATTGTATTTACCGATTGTTTACGCTATAGTGTAAAAGCCGTTACATGCTAATGTAAAGGTCGTTACGCTATTGGGTAAAGGCCGTTACACTATTTGGTAAAGGTCGTTACACGCTGAGGTAAAGACCGTTTCATCAAGGGGTGACGGCCGTTACGCACTGAAGTATGTCTTTTCCTGATTTAGCTAGACGCTTTTTCTTTTTATAACCGATATCAGTAGACGGTTCTTGGAATGTTGTACT
>NZ_JBCNZM010000076.1:0-6934 GCF_040227615.1 Bacteroides sp. RTP31139st1_H2_RTP31139_211217
AAACGGCACCCCACAACTGCTCGTAGGCACAAGTCGGGAAGTCTTTTCCGGTTTGTTCTTTCACCGCAGCCTTGAACTTCTTCACGAGTTCCTTAAGGTCTTCCACCTCAAGCTCGTTATCCAGCTTCACGCCTTTAGCATGTTTCACCTCTTCTATAATAGCCTCGAACGGGTCTACATCTTCCTTGTTCACCGGTTTCATGCCCAGCACCACGTCGCCATACATCTGCACGAAACGACGGTAAGAGTCCCATGCAAAGCGTGCATTGCCCGTCTTGCGCGTCAGGCCTTCCACCACTTCGTCATTCAAGCCAAGATTCAGGATAGTGTCCATCATGCCCGGCATGGAAGCGCGCGCACCCGAACGTACGGAAACCAGCAACGGATTCTCCACATCACCGAATTTGGAACGCATCAGTGTTTCCACATGGGCAATGGCTTGTTCAACTTCATTCTTCAACAGAGCAACGACTTTATCCTGCCCCATTTCATAATATTCCGTACAAACTTCTGTCGTTATTGTAAAGCCCGGAGGAACCGGAACCCCTATAAGGTTCATTTCTGCAAGGTTAGCACCTTTCCCACCCAAAAGGTTTCTCATATCGGCCTTTCCTTCTGCCTGGCCGTTACCAAAGGTATAAACTCTTTTTTTGTCCATAATATAAATTTAAAGTTTTTGATAGTGATTTCTCTTTTCTGCTCGCAAATCTAAGTATATTTCGCAGACTAGAAAACTTTTTCAGAAAAAACTTTATGCTAAAATGCAATTTCGACATTGCAATCTTTAATATTTCATTTCATAGAGAGAAATCCCGAAAAAATGTCTATTTTTGCCGAAGAATTTATTAGATTGGTGTAAAAGTGGCAAGAAAGAGAAAAGAACTTCCCCTACTGGAGAAGGTGACAATTACGGATGTGGCTGCCGAAGGAAAAGCCATCGCAAAAGTCAATGATTTGGTGATTTTCGTACCATATGTCGTCCCCGGCGATGTAGTTGACCTGCAAATTAAGAGAAAAAAGCATCATTATGCTGAAGCCGAGGCTGTGAAATTCCATGAATATTCGGCAGTACGGGCAGTTCCATTCTGCCAACATTATGGTGTATGCGGCGGTTGTAAATGGCAGGTTCTCCCCTATTCCGAGCAAATCAAGTATAAGCAAAAACAAGTAACGGACAACCTCACCCGCATCGGCAAAATCGAATTGCCGGAAATCTCTCCGATATTAGGTTCAGAAAAAACTCAGTTCTACCGGAATAAACTGGAGTACACTTTTTCCAACAAACGTTGGCTGACGACAGAAGAGGTTCAGCAGAATGTAGTGTACGAACAGATGAATGCCGTAGGCTTCCATATTCCCAATGCTTTCGATAAAGTGCTTGCCATAGAAAAGTGCTGGTTGCAGGACGATATATCCAACCGCATCCGCAATGCGGTACGCGACTATGCCTACCAGCACAACTATTCCTTCATCAACCTGCGTACGCATGAAGGAATGCTACGCAATATGATTGTGCGTACCTCTACCACCGGCGAACTGATGGTAATCCTCATCTGCAAGATAGAGAAAGAGGAGGAAATGGCTCTGTTCAAGCAAATGCTGCAATACATAGCAGATACATTCCCCGAAATCACTTCCCTGCTATACATTATTAATAATAAGTGCAACGATACCATCACCGACCTCGAGGTACACACCTTCAAGGGAAAAGACCACATCTTCGAGGAAATGGAGGGACTGCGCTTCAAGGTAGGTCCCAAATCTTTCTATCAGACCAACTCCGAACAAGCCTACAACCTCTACAAAGTAGCACGCAACTTTGCCGGACTGACCGGTAACGAGCTTGTTTATGACCTTTATACCGGCACGGGTACCATTGCCAATTTCGTATCCAAGCACGCACGCCAGGTAATCGGCATAGAATATGTGCCCGAAGCCATTGAAGACGCCAAGGTCAATGCCGAGATTAACGGAATTAAAAACACATTGTTCTTTGCCGGAGATATGAAAGACATGCTGACACAAGACTTCATCAACCAATACGGCCGTCCCGATGTCATCATCACCGACCCTCCCCGTGCCGGAATGCACCAGGATGTAGTGGATGTCATTCTGTTTGCCGAACCCAAACGCATCGTATACGTCAGCTGTAATCCGGCTACGCAGGCGCGCGACCTGCAACTGCTCGATGCGAAATATAAAGTGAAGGCCGTTCAACCGGTAGACATGTTCCCGCACACCCACCATGTGGAAAACGTAGTATTATTGGAATTAAAAGATTGAAAGTCCAAGTAGTTTTCAATCGTAAATTGTAAATTGTCTAATCGTAAATTAAAACCAGTCGTGGCAAAAGAAAAAATTACAGCAAGAGCCCGCACACAATATACGGACTACATGGTGAAGGAACCGATGGAGCTCATGGAGTTTCTGGCAGCTAAAATGCCGGACGCCAGCCGCACCAAGCTGAAATCATTGCTGAGCAAACGCATTATATATGTGGACAGCGTTATCACTACACAATACAATTTTCCCCTGAAACCGGGTATGAAAGTACAAATCAGCCGTGAGAAGGGACGTAAAGAGTTCAACCATAAACTGATGAAGATTGTATACGAGGATGCCTATATCATCGTGATAGAGAAGATGCAGGGTTTGCTGTCCGTCAACACTGACCGGCAAAAGGAACGTACCGCCTATACCATCTTGAATGAATACGTGCAACGCTCGGGCAAGCAGCACCGTGTACACATCGTGCACCGCCTGGACCGTGACACCTCCGGCTTGATGATGTTTGCCAAAGACGAGAAGACCCAACGTACACTACGCGATAACTGGCATGACATTGTAACAGACCGGCGATACGTAGCCGTAGTGGTCGGCGAGATGGAAAAAGATGCAGGAAACGTGGTTTCTTGGTTGACAGACCGCAAGCTGTATGTATATTCAAGTCCGACAGATGACGGGGGACAAGAATCCATTACGCATTACCGTACCATCAAACGAGCCAATGGATACTCTCTCGTTGAACTGAACCTGGAAACGGGACGAAAAAACCAGATACGTGTACACATGCAGGATTTGGGGCATCCCATTATCGGCGACGGACGCTATGGACTGGAAGACGTAAATCCTATCGGACGCTTGGCCCTGCATGCTTTCAAACTCTGTTTCTATCATCCCGTCACGGGAGAGCTGATGCGGTTTGAAACACCTTATCCGGGAGAGTTCAAGAAATTGGTTTTGAAGAATAAGTAAAAAGCTGACATACAATAAAAAACGGAGCAATTGATTTGCTCCGTTTTTTATTGATAAGCATGTCGTCATTGCCGACGCATACGAAAAGGCTGTCCGTGAATATTATCTTGATATTCCCTCCAGCTATTATACCAAGTACCACTGAAAGAATAAGAATCAGCCATGGCTCCTTCAATGTAAGCCATGCTGCCACCATCATAGAATTCCAATTCCATCAGATTGTAAGCCCCACTAACCCAATTCCATCTGAAAAGCAAATAATTCGGGTCGCCATATGAACCAATAGTACCTTGGTTGCGCGCGTTAAAGGTCATAATCGTCCCCCTACCCCAAGTATATGCCCCGAAATCTATTTCTTCAGATGTATACCATTCACCGGGCAGATTATATTCCGTTTCTTCCTCACTATCACATGATGTCAATCCTAATACAAGGACAAACAACAATAACATTTTTGTGTATTTCAACATATTATTCATAAGCCATACTTTATTTATAATTAGCATCTACCATCATAACAACCACTCCATCCAGTTTACCGGATAAATAATGTTCGCGCACCCATACATTATCAAAGTACTTGATTTCACCGGCACCATAATTCAGAGTCAACCCCTCCATAGACTTATCCATCCATTTCCAAGTAAAAGTACGTGAAGTCGTTTCATAGGGACGGGACTCGCCTCCGCGATAATACTCCCAGATTTCCTGTCCAGAATTATCAGCCTTGGCAAACTTCAGCTGATGACTGCATAACACTTCAACTCCATCTTTGTTTTCCGTCTGATATTCTTCTATCCACGTCTTCCCACACAATTTGTCGTCGCTATTCTGCATGGTATAATATACATCATCCCCACAAGACGCCAGCCCAATCGTAAATACACACAACAGCAATATCTTCACATAATTCAAAGTCTTCATAAGTTATCGAGTTTAGTTAATACTTGCGGACAAACATACACAAAAAAAATGAAACACTTAATACTTCGCCTGAAATTTCTTGTAGAAGACAAGGAATAAAATAAATCCCATCAGTGCAAACGGTACGCCTGCCAATGCGGGATAACGGTATCCTCCACTCAAGGCAAGACCTCCGATATAGGCTCCGATAGCATTCCCCAAATTGAAGGCCATCTGCACACAAGCGCCTCCCAACATTTCTCCTCCAGGGGCCACACGAATCATCAACACCTGCTCCGGACTGGAGACGGCAAACAAACCTGCCGTACAGAGTGTCATCAATATTGCCGAACACCACGGATGGGGCGAGAGTAAAAATATCAATAATAAAATAACACATATCATCCCTTGCACCACCGTACCTACCTTTCCCGGAGTGTACCGGTCGGACATGCGCCCACTGACCAGATTGCCGGCAACCATTCCGAATCCTGCCAGTACCATCAGCGCCGTAATGCTTTCCGCACTAAAACCGGAAACCTCAGTCAGCAACGGGGTGATGTAGCTATACCAGCAGAATACGCCACCGTTGCCCAAAGCCGTAGCTCCCAATATGAGCCACGGCGCCGGCTTCTTCAAAAAACGGAACTGTCCTTTAAATCCCGTGTCTTTCAGTCCTTCGACCTGCGGTACCCAACGCCAAATGTAGTACAGTGTTATCAATCCCCAGGCACCTACCAGCAGAAACGTGGCACGCCAAGACAGTGTATGGCTCAACGAAGTACCCAACGGCACCCCAAACAGATTGGCCACAGTCATTCCCGCTATCATAATTGAAACCGCCTCCGAGCTTTTCCCCTTATCAGCCAATTTTCCCGCAACAATGGAAGCCACCCCAAAATAAGCGCCATGAGGAAGTCCGGAAACAAAACGTCCCAACAGCAAGACCCAATAATTGGGTGCCATAGACGCACAAATATTACCCACAATCATTAATGCCATCAAGACCAGCAGAATCTGCTTCAACGGGCGTTTACGGGCCAGGAGCAGCATGGGCGCACCAAAACAAACACCCAACGCATACGCAGAAATGAAATGACCGGCCACGGGAATGCTGATTCCCAAATCAGTAGCCACATAGGGCAAAATACCCATCATCGTAAATTCGGCAATCCCTAGCCCCAATGTGCCGAACGCCAATGCAATAAGACTCTTCTTCATACCTTAAAAAACAACCTATATTTTTTACCGGGCGCAAAGATAATGACATTGCATTCTCCAAATAAAAAGGATACCGAATTATTTTCAGTATCCTTCTTCATTTTTTATCTTATATCAATTGTATACCCACCTTTAAAGACTCCTCCCGGCGCCAAGTGCTGCATACAGTCCTTATCCTTATATTCGCCCTTATAATGGGCACGGTCACAACGCCCGTACCACGGCTCGATGCAGACAAACGGAGCATTCTTGGCCGGAGGCGACCACAACCCCACCACCGGAGTGTCGAAATACAGACTGAGATAGGGCTTCTTCTCCTTATTATATAATGTAACTTCTTTCACTTGACTGTTTTCCAGAATCAGGGCATCTTTATCAAAGGAGTGGATGTCCAAAGGCAGCAGGCCATCTGTCAACTCAAGCAAATATTCCTTATCCGGAGCGGCACATCCTTTCTCGGAGATAAGGATATAGTGCAAACCTTCCGTCTTATCAAAGCCGAAATATCCACGGTCCGTTGTCTCCGTATCATAGTCCGGGTAATAGAAAGCCGGATGGGCCCCTATCTGGAAGTGCATTTCGCGTGTTCCGGTATTGATGACTTTCCAAAGCACCTCAATCTTCTTTCCCTCTATCCGATAGCCTATCTCAAGGCAAAACGGGAAAGGATATTTCTTGCGTGTTTCCTCACTGTCAACCAGTCGATAGCGTACCTCATCTTCCAGTTCAAGCATCAATTCAAAATCCATATCGCGGGCAAAACCGTGTTGCGTCAATGCGTAGGAAACGCCTTCGTGGCGGTATTCATTCTCCCAAACGCTACCTACAATGGGAAAAAGCACCGGAGAATGCCGTTTCCAAAAAGCGGGGTCTGCCTGCCAAAGATATTCTTTTCCATCATGCAAGATACTGCATAACTCGGCCCCATGTGGGGAGACTTTAATTGTCAGTTCTGAATTAGAAAGTGTTTTCATATCATATATCATTTTGTTATTTTCTCATATAGTGTGGCATCTCTCCGGGTATTTCCATCGAAATCTCCACCAGGCCACCGACCACTCCGTCCTGCTTCCATGCCGTCTGATAAATCATTTTCCTGACACCGTTCTTCTCAATGGTGTAGGCATTCACTCCCCCCGTCTCCAGCAGTTCGCGTATCTTGGCTTGCGATTGCGGGTTGTGGCAATCAAAGAGATTCTTGCCTATCAGGTCACCGTGTTTGGCAAACGTACGGCATGCTTTCTCGTTCATATATAGGATGATTCCCTTTGTGTCGCATACAGTTACGGCACAGTTCATTTCATTGGCCCATTCGTACATAATTCTTTATTTTTAATTGGCTATTTTCTATGCACTTGAAATGCATTTACAGAAAACTCTTCAAAGTCAAATGTCCTTTTCTCTATCGAATTATTATTGCATTAATCCTCCTTCTATGAAGAAAACGACTTCATTCAATCGTTCTTTATTCGATTCTTCATCTTTGAAAATAGCTGGAGTAAAGATTATCCTATCTTGAATCAGATTATCTACCAAATCCCACATGACTTCATGG
>NZ_JBCNZM010000076.1:6988-9295 GCF_040227615.1 Bacteroides sp. RTP31139st1_H2_RTP31139_211217
CATGGTACAGCATCACCATTGCCACTTTTTCATTGTCAATACCATATTGGCTTGCTAAGGAGCCACAATTATTCTTTAGTTCCGCACTGATAGAGTTTACCAATTTTTCAGTTATTTGATGAAAGCGGTCTTGCCGTTTCTTTATAATAGGAAATAATACATCTCCATTATCATCTACCAGCCCATAAGGTTTTAACTGAGAAACGAGTTTGGCATCTGTTACTTTTCCGAATTGTGCTATTTCATCAGCACAATGGTCCATAATGTCGTTGTCAGGAGCAATGCCGCTATTGATGTAAGTCAAAATCAAATTCTGTTCTCCGAAACCATTCGTACCGCATGCAAAGCCATTTCTTGATTCGTATAATACCCAGTAACAGCCACTCCAGCTTGTATAATTGTCAACATCCTCAAACAAGACTAACTTTGTCCACATTTTTCCATCCAGAAGGTATGAAAAAACAAGTGAGAGTACATTGTTCTTGAATCCCATTTCACTGATAGTTTGTGTCAATGATATAAAGTCTGCCTTTGTTTTGACATACATGGATTCAGCAATCTCCTTACTTAAGCTTCTTAGAGAATTGGTCTGTTCTTTGTCGAGAATGGGTATAGTAGTTTCCCATTTCCCTTTTGTTTTACTGACAAGTCCACCTACTTCCAATAACAATAATTGGCTATCAGAGCATTTAATACCCATTTCACGAAGTTCGGCTTGAGTACGTGGAGTCCGTAAATTGTATAGTATTTCCCAATTATTATCTGGCTTTACATAGTCTTCGGGCTGATGTCCGTTCACTGCAACAAACTGGGTTGCTTCCCATTCGCTATACGGTCTTATCGATATTTGTGCTTTAATCATTGTGGTAACGGACAATAAGGCAAACAACAATAATAAGTCCGGATAATGTTTCATATATCGCTTAATTTTAGTTTTGTTCATCATTCATGCACTTCTCTTATGTAACAAAGATAACGTTTTTTTCAATTCCTCTCTCAAACCTATAACAAAAAACTTCCCGACTACCAATAAAAAACTTCCTAACTACTAATAGTAAAGTTTGCAAGTATAGAGATAAAGAATTACCTTCGCCCTTGGTTTGTCTATCCCAAGCCTTGGGATAGAAATCCCCAACCTTGGCATACACATCCGCAACCTTGGGACAAACTCTGTAAGCCCCAATAAACAAACGAACCTCATAACAACGCTACCATCATGGCAGAATACAACATGCAGGAACTGAACCTGCCGGGAGAAGACGGCAAACGCATTCTCTACCCACGAATGAAACTATACGGGCAGGTGGACTTGGAAACCATCACCGAAAAGATAGCATACGCCTCATCCTTCACACGAGGAGACATCATCGGACTGGTGCAAGCCATCACCGACGAAATAGCCTACCAAATGGGGCAAGGTTACTCCGTGAAGATTGACAACTTAGGAGTATTCACCCCTGCCCTCGGTCTGCGGCAAGACCGTGAACGGGAGACGGGCGAAGAAGGAGACACCAAGCGAAACGCCGTCAGCATCTGCCTGAAGGACATACATTTCAAGGTGGACAAAGAACTACTGTACCGTACCGCTCGCCATTGCCACCTGAAACGTTCCACCGACAAATTCCAACGCTCCTCACAAGTGTTTTCTCCGCAGGAACGGCTGGAACGGGCAAAAAAATACCTGGAAAAGAACAGCTTCATGACCCAAGCCGACTATTGCCAACTGACCGGCTTATTGAAGTCTGCCGCCTCCCGCGAGTTGCGCGAATGGATAGCCAATCCCGAATCGGGCATCGACTACAAAGGACGAGGAACACACAAGATTTATATTCTAAGGAAACCATAACCCACATCCATTGAAGTAACAAAAACAATGAAAATACTACACACCAGCGACTGGCACCTGGGACACACCCTCTACAACTACGACCGTACCGCCGAACAGCAGGCCTTCCTACGGCAACTCACCCGCATAGTAACCGAAGAGCAGCCCGACGCCATGGTGGTAAGCGGAGATATCTACCACTACTCCTCTCCCGCTGCCGCCACGCAGAAGATGTACACCGACGCCATGCTGAACATCCATCAAGCCTGCCCCGGAATGGCCATCGTAGTCACCGCCGGAAACCACGACAGCAGCTCGAAACTGGAGATAGACAGCAGCCTCTGGCAGCACTTCGGCTTGAACGTTGTGGGAAACATCGAACGTACAGCCGAGGAAGTGAATCTGTACAAGCACATCATCGAGATAAACAATGAAAAAAAGACAATAGGCTACGTCATTGCCGTGCCCCACGTCTATCCGCA
>NZ_JBCNZM010000076.1:9305-22532 GCF_040227615.1 Bacteroides sp. RTP31139st1_H2_RTP31139_211217
ACTTCCCCCTGCTGGACACTGAAACACCGCGCGACCAACGGCAGGCACGCTTCTTCCAGGCACTGCTGGACGAAGTGAAGAAACGGAATACGGCACAGCTTCCCGTCGTCCTCATGGCCCATCTCTCCATTGAAGGCAGCGACCGTAGCGGGCACGATGAGAGTATTGGCGGAATAGAGTATGTTCCCCTCAGCGCTATGGGAGAAGGATACGACTACCTGGCACTCGGACACATCCATTGCCCTCAGGACATCAAAGGCAGTCATCACCACGCACGCTATTGCGGCACTCCCCTCCCCGTCAGCTTCGACGAAACCTATCCGCACTCCGTCTCCATCATCGAGTTGGAGAAAGGGGCAGAACCACAAATCAGTACAAGGGAAATTGAAAATCCGATTCCGCTCGTCACACTTCCCCATGACCCGACACCTTTCGAAGACGCCTTGAAATTACTGGAAGAATATCCGGAAGAGAAACCTGCATACCTCCGTCTGAATGTGCTGACAAAAGGCTACCTGCCCCCCGACTGCAACGAAAAAGCCTCGAACGCCGCCAAAGGCAAGGCATGCAAATATTGCTACATCAAGACTACCCGAGAGCGGCAGGCCGACACTGACGAGAGCAAGCCTATCTCCATCCAAGAGATGCAGGAAATGTCTCCCCTGGAAATAGCCAGACTCTACTACCGCGAAACCGAAGGAGAAGAGATGGACCCAGAACTTTGCCAGCTGATGGAGACTGTCATGCAAAAAGTGAAAAGCAAGAACAACTCCTAATCATTTGTCCGGAACATGAAACTCCAGAAACTCACCATAAAGAACCTTGCCTCCATAGAAGATGCCGTCATCGACTTTGAGAACGGACCGTTAAGCGAGGAATCCCTTTTCCTTATCTGCGGTGAGACGGGTGCAGGGAAGACAACCATTCTCGACGCCATCTGCCTGGCACTCTACAACGAAACGCCCCGCATGGACCATGCCGAGAACGAAAAATACAAAGACCTGAGCCAGACTTTCTCTGCCAAAAAGGAAGATGTTGCCATCAACGACAGCCGGCAACTGATGCGCCGTAACACCAGTGAAGCATGGACGGAGCTGGAGTTTACCGGCTCGAACGAAACGCCCTACACCGCCCGATGGTACGTGGCACGGGCACACCGCAAGATTTCAGGAGCCGTGCAAGATGTGCGCTGGACACTGGAAAACAAGAAAAGCGGCGCACAGCTCAACAAAAAGAATGGGATAAAGGCAGAAATACAAGCTGCAGTGGGGTTGACCTTCGAACAATTCTGCCGCACCACCATGCTGGCGCAAGGCGACTTCACCAAGTTCCTGCAAAGCAAGGAAAGCGAAAAATCGGATATTCTGGAAAAGCTGACCGGTACAAGTATCTACTCCGAAATAGGTGCCGAAATATATGCCGCCACCAAGGAAAGACGGACGGAATACGAAAACCAGAACCGGAAGCTGGAAGGCATCCACATCCTGGCAGAAGAAGAAGTCACTGCAATCAAGGAAGCCATAGCCACGCAAAATGCCGGAGTCAAGGAAGCCAATGAGCAGAAAACTACCGCCCTCGCAAAACGGGACTGGCTGAAGAAATACTCCGAACTCCTCCTCACCCGTGAACAGCAAAAGAAAATGTGGGAAGGGAAGCAAGCGCAACTGCAATCGGACGAATTCAAACAGAAAGAACTCCTGATTAAAGAATGGAATGCCACCGCCGACGCCCGCAACTGGCTCTCTACCTTGAAACAGCAGCAACAGCAACAACAACAGAACTATGCACAAGCCGGAATGTTAAGAGCATCCTTTGCCCGGCTGGACGGAGGAAGCAAGTGGCTATGCGGTTTCCTGAAAGAGCAAGAAGACAAGCTGCATCGTGCCGAGAAGTACTTGCAAGAGCATTCGCCCTTACTGCCCATGTTCGAGCAAAGCCAATCCATCATTACCGGCCTAAAATCCGCACTCGATGCCCAAACACGCATCGGCACCTACAACGCGCACCTTGAAAGACTTGCCGCGCAACAACCCGTAAAAGTCAAGGAGCGTACCGACAAGGAAGCTGCCCTCACCCGGAAAGAACAAGAGAACCATACATTGCAAAACGAAATAAACCTCCGGAACAAGCAGCTTGAAACCATGGACCGCCCTGCCCTGCAAGACAAGAAAAACAAACTCGATGCCGGACGGGAGAACCTGCTGCAAGCATTGAGCGCCTTGTCTTTACTGGCTGAAACGGAAAGGACACTGAACGAGGCAAAGGAAAACGAAAAGGCTTTGAACGCCAAAGTGGAGGCGTGCCAAAAGCAATACGTCCTCCTGCAAACGGCATTCGACAGCAAGAAAACAAGTTATGATGACATCCGCACCCTCTACGACAAGCAAAAGGAAGCCGTAGAAGAGTGGGCAAAGGAAACACGCTCCCGGCTTGTCGTCGGGGATACTTGCCCCGTGTGCGGACAAGAAATAAAATCGCTTTGCAAAGATGAAGATTTCCAGTCTGTCCTTGCTCCCATACGCACCTCCCTGGAAACAAAAGAGAAAGAATACAAGGAAACCGAGCAGGCATTGAACAACAACCGGACAGAATCCAATACCTACGGAACGCTGGCAGAGAATGCCCGTCAGTCCACAGCAAGAGCGCTCCGGAGCTACAACCTTGCCCACACTGACGCACAGGCCAAATGCGCCCAATGCAACGGCGTTGGCCTCTCCACAACCACCGGCGAAACCCTGAAGAAGCTACTGGAAGAGAACAAGCTGGAAGCAGACAAACTGAACGAAAAGCTCACGGAAGTTCAAAAGCTCAGCGCACAAATCATAGCTCTGCAACGGCAAAAGGACGAATGCCAGAAAAGCGTGGACGCTGCACGCCAAGCCTTCAACTCTGCCGACAAAGTGCTGAATGAGCTGAAAAACAGCATCGTCAATTACGAGTCGCTCGCCGCCAACGAAAAGGAGAACATACGTGCCACCATGAACCGCGTCACTCCCCTCATCCTCTGGGAGGGATGGAGCACGGAATGGGAAAACTCCCCCCTCTCCTTTATTGACCGCCTGACGCAAGCTACGCGCAACTACCGGCTGGCGCAGGAAAAACAAAGAGAACTGAAATCCGCCATTGCCCTTATCCACAAAGAGCTGGAAGGGATAAACATCAACAAGGAAAGCATCGATGCCGCATTCCCCGACTGGCGCAACGCACCTGCAGCAACACAGGAAATGGAAATCAAGGACCTGGGGATTGCCTGGAATAATCTGAATACACAAGCAAGCGGACTGAAACAAAGCATATCCTCCACCGCAGACCAAATGGCAAGGCTGCAAAAGGATTTAACCGGGTTCTATGCCGCTAACCCCACTCTCGACGAGGAGCGTATCACCGTCCTATCCGCTTGGTCCGGCTCCCGAATAGAAGCATTACGTGCCTCATTGCAGACACTTAAAGAGGAAGAAGTAGCTGCATCGACCGCCTTTCATCTGGCCACCGAACAAATGGAAGAGCACATCGGCCGGAAGCCCGAAATAGAAGAAAACGAGAACTTCGAAACCCTGGATGCACTCATCGCAAATCTCGAAGAAAAGATAACCGCCGGCAACCAATCCATCGGCCAGCAGAAGTTACGCCTGGAAGAAAACACTCGCAACATCGACCGGATAAAGGAAGAAAAGGAACGTGCCGACCGGCTGCGCGAAGAGTATCTGAAGTGGGATCGCCTCTGCCGCCACTTCGGTGACGAACGGGGAAAAAATTTCCGCAACATCGCCCAAAGCTTCGTCTTGAAAGAACTGCTGGCAGGCGCCAATTTCTATCTGCAACGCTTGACCGACCGCTACGAACTGGAATGCCAGGCCGGTTCGCTCACCATCCTGCTGCGCGACTTCCATCAAGGAGGTGCGGCACGTCCGGCATGCACCTTATCGGGCGGCGAAAGCTTCCTAGTATCTCTGTCACTTGCCCTCGGACTTTCTTCCCTCAGCCGCCAGAGCCTCTCGGTAGACACACTGTTCATCGACGAAGGTTTCGGCACACTGAGCAGCGACTACCTGAACACCGTTATGGACACATTGGAAAAACTGCACCAGATGGGCGGCAAGAAGGTAGGCATCATCAGTCACGTGGAAGGACTGAAAGAGCGCATAAAGACCCAGATACAAGTACGGAGGATAGACAGTTCAAGAAGCGAAATAAAAGTGGTGAATACCCTCTAAGCTGGTATCGGGATAAAGAAAACGAATGTTTTTTCGGCTCTTGATAGTACAAGCACCTGCATTATTGTGTATTTTTGCAGTCTCATAAAAAAGAAAAGACAATGAAAAAGTTCATGAAAGGAGTCCGGTTTACTCCTAAAAACTATTCCGACGAAGTAGAAGCCAAAATTCAACATTATAAGAAAGAAGGATATAAACTGCCGATGCGAAGCGCACTCCGCACCGAGGAGCAGTTGGCCGGTATCCGCGCAAGTGCCAAAATCAACACTGCCCTGCTGGATTATCTCTCCGAGAACATTCGCGAAGGCATGTCCACAGCTGAAATTGACCATATGGTGTATTGCTTCACCACAGACCACGACGCCATCCCCGCCCCCTTCATGTACGAAGGCTTCCCCAAAAGTGTGTGCACCAGCATCAACGATGTAGTGTGCCACGGCATTCCCAGCACCAGGGAATTCCTGAAAAGCGGTGACATTGTAAATGTCGATGTATCCACCATTTACAAAGGTTACTTTGCCGACGCATCACGCATGTTCATGATTGGCGAAGTCAGCCCCGACATGCAGAGACTGGTACAGGTCACCAAAGAATGCCGTGACATAGGCATACAGACCGCACAGCCCTGGGCACGCCTCGGTGACGTAGGCGCCGCCATCCAGGAGCATGCGGAAAAGAACGGATACAGCGTGGTACGCGACCTCTGCGGACATGGCTGCGGCGTCAAGTTCCACGAAGAACCGGATGTGGAACACTTCGGCAAACGTGGTACGGGCATGCTGATAGTGCCGGGCATGACGTTCACCATCGAACCGATGATTAACATGGGAAGCTACGAAGTCTTTATCGACGAAGCCGACGGATGGACCGTCTGCACAGACGACGGACTGCCTTCTGCCCAATGGGAAAGCCAAATCCTGATTACTGAAGACGGAAACGAAATATTGACACAATAAGGCGGACACTTCAAAACACCTATGGAGATAGTATTACTGATTATAGGGATAATCATCGGAACCGTAGTCGGCTATCTGGCGGCAGACCGCAAGTCTGCCGCACTGAGGGCAGAAATCAGCGGGACAAAGAAGGAAATAGAATTATTGAAGCTGCAGAAGGAAGAAGCCGAAGCGTTGCACAAGCGCATGAACACCGAGTTCGAGAATCTCTCCAACCGTATCTTCCAGAGCAAAGCCGAAGACTTTACCAGGCTGAATACCGAACACCTGGGCAATCTGCTCCGCCCGCTGGGCGATAACCTGAAGGACTTCCGCCAAAAGGTGGAACAAGTATACAGCACCGAAGCCAAAGAACGCTTCTCGCTGGGTGAACGCATCAAGGAACTGGTGGAGCTGAACAACCGCCTCAGCGAAGATGCCAACAACCTGACCCGTGCCCTGAAAGGAGACTCCAAAATGCAAGGCAACTGGGGCGAAATGATTCTGGAACGTTTGTTGCAAGCCTCCGGACTGATTGAAGGCGAACACTACTTCCGCCAGGAGTTTCTAAAAGACGAACGGGGCGAAGCCATCATCAACGAGGAAAGCGGGCAGAAGATGCAGCCCGACATCATCGTGAAATACCCCGACGAACGGGAAATGATTATCGACTCCAAAGTGTCGCTGACTGCCTATGCTGCCTACACCTCTGCCGAAAGCAAGGAGGAGCAGGCACACTTCCTGAAAGCACACCTGCAATCTGTCCGCTCCCACATCGACGAGCTCAGCCATAAAGACTACTCGCATTACGACGCCCAATCACCGGATTTCGTTATGATGTTCATCCCCACCGAAGGTGCCTACCTCCTCGCCATCCAAAGCGATGCCCACCTCTGGGAATATGCCTACAACAAAAAGGTGGTACTAATGAGCCCCACCAACCTGATTAGCGCCCTGCGCCTCTCGCTCGACCTTTGGAAGAAGGAGAACCAGGTAAAGAATGTGCAGGCCATCATCAAGCGCGGCACCATCTTATATGAAAAGATTGCAGGCTTTACCGACACCTTCCTCGGTATCGGCGACCGGCTGGCCAGCCTGCAAAGGGATTACGACAAAGCCTTCAACCAGCTCTCGGACGGTAACGGCAGTGTAGTACGCCAGGCCGAAATGCTGAAAGGCATGAGCCTCACTCCCAAGAAACGCATTTCTCCAAGATTTCTGCCCAAAGATACCATTCAAGAAGAAACAGAAGAGGAAAACGATAACATTCAATAAAACATCCAACATGAAAACTCTGAAAGACCGCATTCTCCTTCACCAAGAACCATTCATACGAGGTCTGTGTCAACAGGAATTACCACCGGAGAAGTAACAGCCATTCTGGCAAATGCACCGATTCATATCAAGGAATAAAGAAAAAGCGACGAAGAATCCACTCCACTTTCTTTCAATAGAGAGGAAATGCCCCGAACAAAAAACTCCGGCAAAGCCCTGAAGGACAAGCCGGAGTTTTTTTATCTCAAGACGGACAAGGAAGATTATCCGCCAAAGTTATCGAACATCAGGTTCTGAGCCGGAACGCCGAGGTCGTCGAGCATCTTCTCAACAGCCTTCGACATCGGGCCGGGACCACACATGTAGTATTCGATGTCTTCGGGAGCTTCGTGGTCTTTCAAGTAAGTCTCGTAAATTACGTTGTGTACGAAGCCCGGAGTGTACTTCACGCCCGCTGCATCGGCTGCCGGATCGGGACGGTCCAGTGCAAGATGGAACTTGAAGTTGGGGAAATCCTTTTCAATCTGCAGGAAGTCTTCCAGATAGAACACTTCATTCAATGCACGTGCACCGTAGAAGTAATTCATCACGCGATCTGTAGTGTGCAGTGTCTTCGTCATATGCATAATCTGTGCACGCAACGGAGCCATACCGGCACCACCGCCGACCCACATCATCTCCTTCTTGGAGTCGAATATCGGATGGAAGTCTCCGTAAGGGCCACTCATGGTTACCTTATCACCCGGTTTCAGGGTAAAGATATAAGAAGAAGCGATACCCGGCATTACATCCATGAAGCCCGGGCCCTGGTCTTTCGGCTTGAACGGAGGCGTGGCGATACGTACCGTCAGCATAATGCGGTCGCCTTCGGCAGGATAGTTGGCCATAGAATAGGCACGGATGGTTTCTTCGTCATTGCGGCACTTCAAGCCCAGCAGACCGAATTTCTCCCATGCAGGCAGATACTCATCACCGATAAGGCTCTTGTCGATGTCCTTATCATAATCCATCGAATATTTAGGAATCTTAATCTGCGCATAAGAACCCGGAACGAAATCCATGTGCTCGCCTTTGGGCAATGCAACGATGAACTCTTTGATGAACGTAGCCACATTCTTGTTGGAGATAACCTCGCACTCCCACTCTTTTACGCCCAGTACGCTTTCGGGAACCTTGATGGCCATATCGCCTTTCACTTTCACCTGGCAACCCAGACGCCAGTGATCTTGTATTTGCTTACGGCTGAAGTGCGGAGTCTCAGAAGGCAAGATTTCACCCCCACCTTCCATTACCTGGCATTTGCACTGTCCGCAGGAACCTTTACCACCGCAAGCGGAGGAAAGGAACACACCGTTTACAGACAGCGTATTCAGCAATGTAGAACCGGAAGCTACGTCCAGTTCCTTGTCGCCATTGATAGTCAGTTTTACATTACCCGAAGGCACCAAGAAATTCTTGGCAACCAGCAGGATAACAACAAGCAGGATGACAACCACGAGGAATACTCCAATGCTTGCTAATATCATATTCATATCCATTGTTTTATTCCTTTCTTTTAGATGTTCAAACCAGAGAAACACATAAATGCCATTGCCATCAGACCTACAGTGATAAACGTGATGCCCAGTCCTTTCAGTGGAGCCGGAACGTCAGAATAGGCCATTTTCTCACGGATGGCAGCCAAGCCTACGATAGCCAGCAACCAACCGATACCGGAGCCCAACGCATAAGAGACAGCATCAGCAATGCCACCGATGAATTTCGGGTCGCTCTCACCCAGCGTGATGCGCTGCTGCATGAAAAGAGAAGCACCCATGATGGCACAGTTTACAGCAATCAGCGGCAGGAAGATACCCAGTGAAGCATACAGCGAAGGGCTAAAACGCTCTACAATCATTTCCACCAACTGAACGATAGCTGCGATTACAGCAATGAAAAGAATAAAGCTCAAGAAGCTGAGGTCAACGCCTTCAATGATTGCGTTGGCAGCCAGCACCTTTGTCTGCAATAAATAGTTGACCGGAAGCGTAACCACCAACACGAAAGTTACGGCGATACCCAGTCCTACGGCAGTCTTCACATTCTTCGATACGGCAAGGTAAGAACACATACCGAGGAAGAACGCGAATATCATGTTGTCCACAAAGATAGAGCGGACGAATAAACTTATTAAATGTTCCATATCTCTTCGATAAATTAAGAATTAAAGAATTAAAGAATTAAAGCAATGAGAACTTGTACTGCAGCAGAGCAGCCCATTTTTCATTCTTTCATTTTTCATTCTTCATTTATTTATTACTGCTTTTCCTGCAATTCTTTGTGACGTGCACGCTGATACCAGATGATGCAAGCGCAGAGAATCAACGCCATTGGCGGCATCAGCATCAAGCCGTTGTTCACATAGCCCAACTTCTGCAGAGGTTCATAGTTCAAGATGTTGAAACCGAGCAGCGTTCCCGAACCCAGAAGCTCGCGGAAGAAGGCTACGATTACCAGAATCTTGGCATATCCCAAACCATTACCCACACCGTCAAGGAAAGATTCCCAGGGACCGTTCTGCATGGCAAATGCTTCCAAGCGTCCCATCAGGATACAGTTGGTAATAATCAGACCTACATATACAGAAAGCTGCACACTTACATCGTAAGCAAAAGCTTTCAGAATCTCACTTACAATAGTTACCAACGCGGCAACAACCACCAGCTGAACGATGATACGGATACGGTTGGGTATCGTCTTGCGCAGCAGTGAAATCACTACATTGGAGAATGCTGTAATCACCGTCACTGAAAGCCCCATCACAATGGCAGGCTCCAGTTTGGCAGTAACAGCCAAAGCAGAACAGATACCCAATACCTGCACGGTAACGGGGTTGTTCAGTCCCAGCGGAGTAGAGAATACTTCTTTATTCTTCTTTGAAAACAATTGTCCCATATTCTTATTCCTCCTCATTATTATTAGTTAAAAAGTTCTTGTAGCTGCTCAGACAAGCCTTCAACATGGCATCCACACCTACAGAAGTGATGGTACCACCGGAAATGCCGTCCACCTGATAGTCAGGTTTCTCTACCTTGCCGTTCTTCACAACACCGAGGACTACCTCGCCGTTCTCCAACGTTTTCTTGCCGGAGAACTCTCCCTGGAAATGCGTGCTGGCGATTTCGGCACCCAGACCCGGAGTCTCACTGGCATGAGAGAAGTAAACACCATAAACGGTATCCTTGTCGCTGTTCAGCGCAACATATCCCCAGATAGCGCCCCAAAGACCGGCACCGTAAACGGGAAATACATATTTCTTCTCACCGTCAACCTCTGCCACGAATACGTGCAGACGGTTATTTTCTTTGGCTTCCTTCTCGTAAGCGGTAGCAAATGCACCGGTATTCTCTGTCAGAGTACCGTCAACGTTCATCAGCATATCGCCCTTTACATATTTATTATATTCAGCTTCGGCATCCTTCACGTCCTTGATGTTGAGTGCAGCAAGAATCTGCTTCTTCGTGTCAAGTTCCACATTCTTGTTCTGCGTCTCGCGCAAGGAAGAACTTACGAATGCCAGCAGGAATGCAACGATAACAACCATTACCGAAGCATAAATGATAGTATAACTATTACTATTGGTATTCATTTCTTTTCCGGTATTTAATTGTTAGACTTGATTGCACGTTTTTCGCGACGGCTGATGTTACCCTGTACCACACAGTAGTCAATCAGCGGAGCGAAGATATTCATCAGCAGGATGGCAAGCATCATACCTTCGGGGTAACCGGGATTGAGCACACGGATAATGATAGCCATGGCACCAATCAGGAATCCGAAGATGTACTTACCAGTCTCTGTACGTGCCGATGTAACGGGGTCGGTAGCCATGAACACGGCACCGAAGCAGAAACCGCCCAGCACGAGGTGTTCGTACCAAGGCATCTGTGCCATCGGAGTGTCGGGACCGATTGCATTGAACACCCATGCCATGAAGGCACCGCCTACGAATACGGAGAACATCGTTTTCCAGCTTGCAATGCCCGTCCACAACAGCAGAATGGCACCCAGAGCGATGGCGATAACGCTTGTCTCACCGATAGAACCCGGAATAAGGCCGGTCACCATGTCCCAGGAGAACTCCGGAACGGCGCCCGAGGTAGCGGCTGCACCCAACGGAGTAGCTACCGTCAGACCATCTACCGACTGTCCCAGACCGAAGATACTGTCGCCCGATACCCAAACGGCATCACCGGACATCTTCGTAGGATAGGCGAAGAATAAGAATGCACGGGTAATCAAAGCTACGTTGAACACGTTCATACCCGTACCACCGAATACTTCCTTAGCAAAAATTACAGAGAATGCAGTAGCCACCGCCAGAATCCACAACGGGCAGTCTACCGGAACAATCATCGGAATCAAGATACCGGAAACCAAGAAGCCTTCCTGAATCTCCTCCTTCTTCCACTGAGCCACTACGAACTCAATGCCGAGACCTACTACATAAGATACAATGATTTTTGGCAATACAGCCAGAAAACCGTAGATGAACATTTCCCAGAAGCCTCCGGCAGCACCGGTAGCGTGGAAATGCTGGTAACCTACGTTATACATACCGAACAGCAGCGCCGGTACTAACGCAATGACCACCATCGACATGATGCGTTTGCTGTCAATGGAGTCGTGAAGATGCGTTCCCGATTTCGAAGTGGCATTGGGCACGAACAGGAATGTTTCGAAGCCATCAAACACCGAACGAAATGCGTGGAATTTGCCGCCTTCCTCAAAGTTCGGCTTTATCTTGTCGAGATAATTTCTTAACGCTTTCATTAATATATTTACGATTTTACGATTTACAATTTACGATTTGCCATACGCCCCGATTATGCCATTTCGGCACGAAGCATATCGAGCCCTGCACGTACGATGCGCTGCACTTCCACTTTGGAAGAACATACGAATTCGCAGAGAGCGAAGTCTTCGGGAGCTACTTCGTAGATGCCCAGAGCCTCCATACGGTCGATGTCACCTGCAATGATTGCTTTCACCAAGTATTCGGGGAAGATGTCCATCGGAAATACGCGGTCGTATTCGTTGGACATAATCATGTGACGTTCACCACCCTTGATACGGGCATCTATCACATATTCCTTCTTGCCCATCAACCAGCTGAAGTAAGAGCGGTTGACGCTGAACTGATTGAAACGCGGCATAATCCAACCCAACATTTCATGGATTTCATCTCCTTCGGGAATAACGGTCAATTGGCTGTCGAAAGAGCCGAGGAAGCCGTTCGGAGAAACTTTCTTACCGGTCAGCACGTTGCCGCTGATGTAGCGGAGGTCTTTGTCGGTAGTCACGTTACCTTTGAAAACGTTCGTCAACAGAGCGCCGACTTTCAGCTTGCAATAAGCGGGTTTCAACACTTCGGAACCCGTTACAGCCACCGTACGGGTCATGTCCACACGACCGGTATTCATCAGACGTCCGATGAAGAGTACGGCTTCGGCACTGATGGTCCAGACCGTTTCACTCTTCACTACCGGAGAGATGTGGTTAATCTGTACACCCACGTTGCCTGCCGGATGTGGTCCGTCGAAAGCTGTTACGGTAACGTTCTTTGCCTGCACAAGAGCAGCAGACTTTTGTTTTACACTAATACCCAGATACGTCTTTGCCATCTTTGACAAAGCGTCGAGTCCCGTCTGGAAGTTTGCTTCTTCTCCCTTCAGCGCGAATTCAAAATCGGGAGCCAGCGGATTGCTGTCGAAAGCCGAAATGAAGATAGCTTTCGGAGTTACCGTCGGATCAGCGATAACAACGTCGTACGGACGTTGGCGGATGAAAGCGAACATACCTGCTTGCAAAAGAGCTTCTTTTACTTGCTGGCCGCTCATCTTGGACGGGTCCATCTTGCCGAATTCCTCATAGTCTTGCTCAGTGGCAGCCTCTACGACGATGTTCAGCACCTTGCGGCGTGCACCACGCTCCACGCTTGTCACTACGCCGCTAACGGGCGAAACAAATTTCAATTCAGGATGATTCTTGTCGATAAACAAGGGTCCCCCGGCCATCACATATTCCTGCTCTTTGACCACCACTTTCGGAGTGATGCCTGTATAGTCATCGGGAACCAGCGAATAGAATCCCGGTTCCTTAACAGACACAAGTTCCTGGGCAGCAGCGCCTTTCAGGTTGATGTCAAGGCCTTTACGTAACTTAATTACATTTGCCATGCGTTTATTTAAAATAATGGTTTCATTAATTTGCCGCAAAAGTAGCAAAAAAGAACGTGAATAAAGAGTAAAAAAGAAAGGAATTACGGAGAAATTTCCGTAATCCCTTTCGTTAACGAACACGAGAACAAGGATTAGGGGTTAAGAATTAGGGATTAATACCCTGCGGAATCATAGTGCAGCCCACTAATCCTTAATCCTTAATCCTTAATCCCTAACCCCTAATCCTTATCATCACTTTTCTTCAGCGAACATCGGGTCCCATGCCGGCAGGCAGACGGGCTTTTGTTTAAACAGTTCCATCACTTTGGCGGGAACATACTTTGTCTCCACTACCAGACGGAACATGTATTCATTGAACCACTCGTCGGTCATGATGAGATGTCCCTGATAACCGGAAGCGGCTCCCCAACTGTTCTCTACCATCCATTTTACGGGCTTTCCGTCTTTGTTCAAGTCAACGGCCATCAAGGTCATGGCGTGGGAAGAGCCACTGGAGAAAGTCTGGATACGTTGCTTCTTGTCCATCCCGAAGGTGGTGCCCATCAGTGATTCGTAGTCATAGTTTTTCACATCGAGCAGACC